>NZ_LSJT01000019.1:0-7150 GCF_001556795.1 Dermacoccus sp. CCH2-D9 | reverse complement strand
GCAGCCAGCCGGCACGCGAGAGGTGGAACACGAGCGACAGCCCGCCGCTCGTCTCGAGGGCGATCCACTTGCCGTGGCGGCTGACGGCGTCGACGACGAGCCCCGCGAGCGCCTGCGGTGACGGGTCGAACGTCTTGAGCACGGCGATGGAGGCGAGTTCGACCCCGACGATCGCGCGCCCGACGATGCGCTCGTCGAGAAACCCGACGAGCCCGCTCACCTCTGGCAGCTCAGGCATGAACATGTCTCCTCGCCCGTCGCGCCTGCGGGGCCGCAATGGCGGCGACCGAACCACGCCCCGGATCGACGACCGCGCTCACACGTTCGTGGAGCACGAAACCGTTGGGCCCCTCGAGCCACGGCACGCCCGGCACCCGACCGGCCACGTCGTCCATCTGCAAGGGATGGCCGTGGCTGAGCAGCTGCTGCGCGGGCGTGAGCTGACGGATGGCGATACCCGCGACGTGCTCGGGATAACTGAGCGCGAACTTCTCGTACAACGCCGGGTCGTGCTGGCCATCGTCACCGACGAGGAGCCAGCGGACGTCCGGGAACTCGGACGCGAGACGCCGCAGCCAGCGACGCTTGTGCTCCGGGCCGGAGCGGAACCACGCCGTCTCCGTCGGCCCCCAGTCCGTCAGCAGCAGCGTGCCGCGCGGAAAACCGCTGCGGCGCAGGAAACGCGTGAGAACGGGTTGGGTGTTCCAGGCACCCGTCGACAGGTAGAACATCGGCGCACCCGGGTGCCCCGAGAGCATCGAGCGATAGAACGCCGCCATGCCCGGCACCTCGCGACGCACCGTCTCGCGCACGACGAACGTGTTCCACGCCGCGATGAGCGGGCGCGGCAGCGCCGTGATGAGGGCCGTGTCGTCGATGTCGCTGATGATGCCGAAGCGCGCCTCACCGCTGATGATCTGCATCGCGGCGTGCGTGACGATGCCGTCGCACTCGATCGTCGCCTCGTGCCAGCCGTCGCGCAGGCCGTGGCCGACGACCTCGATGTCGAAGTACCCGCCCCGGTCGGTGTGGCCGACGGCGCGCGCGGCGCCGAGGCTCACCGTCACCTCTTCACCGGTCTGCGGGACGGAGAAGAAGGCCCGGAATCCGCGGCGTACGAGCGAGTCGTCGTGCGCGGCGGGCACGGCGGGCTGGCCGCTCTTGCCCATGACGACGCGGCCCAGCACGACGGCGCGCCCGCCCTCGGGGATGCGGCGCTGACGGCCGCTCGGCTGCCCCGATGCACGCCACGTCTGGGTCTTCGGGCGTGGGGCGCTGACGTAGGGGTTACGCCCCTCGAGTTCGGGGTCGACCGAGCCGAACCCGACGTACGGGAACACGCGCTTGCGCCAGTGACGCCGCTCGAGCAGCGTCGACGTCGAGCTGTTCAGCCGATCCTCGAGGCGGGAGGCGATGTGCGCGCGAGACATGCCACCACCCTATGACCCCGCACCGACAACCGCTGGGCAGCGGCGAGGATACGGGGCCGGGGCGGCGGTGAGCGGTCGATGCTCAGGCGTGGGTCAGGCCTGCGTCTTCGGCAGCGCGGCTTCGACGGTGGGGGTACCCGCGTCCTCGTCGTCCTTCAGCGCCGTGATCTCGCGGACGAGGCGCTCGAACTCGGGCGTGTCGACGGTGACGCCGGCCGCGTCGAGGCCCTCCTGCAGCTTGTCGGCGATCTTCGCGTCGCTCGCGCTGTAGTCCCACGACGTCGCGGTGTCGACGGCGGCCTGCGCGGCCTGGCGTGCGGCCTGCAGCTCTTCGTCGGTGTACGAGTTCATGCTCTGCTCCTTCGCGGTGGGTCGCGTCCGAGCACCTCGGACGCCTGCAGGCCAGTGCACCACGAGCCCGACGTCCGCCGCACCGCCCTTACGGGTGGCCGCCTCCCGCATGATCCGCGGGCAGCATCCGCCCGAATGGCACACGTGTGCTCGCCAGCCTGACGAAGCCGCTGCGTGAACGCGAGGGGACGTTTGACCCATCCTGGCGCCAAACCCTAGCCCTGGGGATGTCATGTCGACCAAAATGGGGGCATGGGAAAGAAGAAGTTCAAGACGCAGGACGAGACCTGGCAGCACAACTACCCGTACGACGTGAAGATGACACGTACGGAGTACGAGTACCTCAAGCGCCAGATGCAGATCGAACTGCTCAAGATGCAGGCGTGGGTCAAGGAGAGTGGCGAGAAGGTCGTCCTCATCTTCGAGGGGCGTGACGCCGCCGGCAAGGGTGGTTCGATCAAGCGCTTCAACGAACACCTCAATCCGCGTGGTGCGCGCACCGTCGCCCTCGACAAGCCGTCCGAGCGCGAGATGGGCCAGTGGTACTTCCAGCGCTACGTCTCGCACCTGCCCACCGCCGGTGAGATCGTCTTCTTCGACCGCTCCTGGTACAACCGCGCCGGCGTCGAGCGCGTCATGGGTTACTGCACCGACGAGCAGTACGACGAGTTCATGCGCACCGCGCCGCAGTTCGAGCAGATGCTGACGGGCTCCGGCATCCACCTGCGCAAGCTGTGGTTCTCCGTCGGCAAGGCCGAGCAGCTGACGCGCTTCGAGAAGCGCCGCACCGACCCGTTGCGTCAGTGGAAGCTGTCGCCCACCGACCTCGCCTCCCTCGACAAGTGGGACGACTACACGAAGGCGAAGGAGGCCATGTTCGAGCACACCGACACCGAGTGGGCCCCGTGGACGGTCATCAAGAGCAACGACAAGAAGCGCGCCCGCGTCGAGGTCATGCGCTACGTGCTCGACTCGCTCGACTACCCGGGCAAGAACACCGACTTCATCCACGCGCCCGACCCGCTCATCGTCGGCCCCGCCAAGCACATCCTCGACGAGGGTGAGGGCGGCTTCCAGGAGGGCTACCCCGACCGTCACGACGGCGGCAAGACGCCGACGCACACGGCCCCGAAGTCGAAGTCGGCTGCCAAGGCGCGCGCCAAGGCCCAAGCCGAGGTCAAGGCGCTCGAGATGCAGCGGGCCGCCGAGTCCATCGCGCGCGGTGACGGCGACAAGTCGGCTGAGCAGAAGTCAGCCGAGGCCAAGGCGGCCGAGGGGCGCTGACGCCGCTCACGCTCGCGCAGGCGAACACGATGGCGGGTAACTCACAGGTAGGCGGGCAACTTCGCGCCTACTCGCGAGTTACCCGCCATCATGACGTTCGGGGTGGGTGGCTCGGGGGTTCGTGACGCCCGGGTCAGGGGGCGACGAGACGTCAGGGTTGAGTGTCGGCGCGCTGCTTCGCGAGGCGTCCCTCGAGGATCTCGAGAGCGGCGTCGAGCGTCGCAAGTTCGTCCTCGCTCATGCCGTCGAGCAGCGGGACGACGACCTCGGCGCGCGCCTCGCGTGCCTTCGTCAGCGTCTCCCGGCCTGCGGGCGTCATCGTGACGAGCGTCGCGCGCCCGTCGCGCGCGTCCTGTGAACGATTGACGAGGCCGAGGCCCTCGAGGCGTTTGACCTGCGTCGTCATCGTCGGTTGAGACGAGTTGTCGGCCGTCGCGAGATCGCCGATGCGTGACGGGCCGAGGTCGTTGATGAGGGAGAGCAGCCGCAGCTGAGCCGCGGGGGCGGGCAGCTGCGCGTGGCGTGACGCCCATCGGTTGAGCCGGGCCACGACGAGCAGCAGACGGTCGCCTCGTGAAGTCGTCATGCTCGCCATCGTAGGACCCGCGGGCGTCTCGAGGGGCGAGGTCAGCGTCACCGCCTCACCCCGACGGGCGGGGTGAGGCGAACATCGTTCACTGCGGCCGCAGTTCGCGCTTGAGAATCTTTCCGGTCGCGCCCTTGGGCAGCGTTTCGATGAACGTCACGTGGCGCGGGTACTTGTACGCGGCGACGCGCTCCTTCGCGAAGGCCTTGACGGCGTCGGCGTCGAGGTTCGAGCCCTCGGTGCGCACGACGAAGGCGGCGACCTCCTCGCCGTAGTGCTCGTCGGGCACACCGACGACGGCGACCTCCGCGATCTCCGGGTGCTCGTACAGCACCTCCTCGACCTCGCGGGGGTAGACGTTGTACCCGCCGCGGATGATCATGTCCTTCGAACGGTCGACGATGAAGTAGAAGCCGTCCTCGTCCTGGCGGGCGAGGTCGCCGGTGTAGAACCAGCCGTCGCGGATGGCCTTTGCCGTCTCCTCCGGCTTGTTCCAGTAGCCCTTCATGATGTTGTGCCCGCGCACGGCGACCTCGCCCACCTCACCGACGGGCAGCGGGTTGCCGTCGAGGTCGGCGACCTTCATCTCGACGCCCTCGATCGGCGTGCCGATCGAACCGGGCTTGCGCTGCGCGTTCGGGTGGTTGAACGACGCGACGGGTGAGGTCTCGCTGAGGCCGTAGCCCTCGAGGATCGTCGCGTCGAAGCGCTCCTCGAACTTGCGCAGCACCTCGACGGGCATCGCCGAACCACCCGAGATGCAGGTGCGCAGCGACGCGAGCTTCACCTCGGGTGCCTTCGCGGCGGCCGCGAGCATCGCCTGGTACATCGTCGGCACGCCCTCGAAGACGGTGACCGAGTCACGCTCGATGATCTCGAGCGCCTTCGTCGGTTCGAAGCGCGGCAGCAGGGTCAGCGTCGCGCCCCTGGAGACGGACACGGCCATCGCGCACGTCAGGCCGAAGACGTGGAACAGCGGCAGGCAGCCCATGACGACGTCGTCGGACGTCACCTCGACGAGCGTGCGCGCCGTGACGTCCTGGTTCTCCTCGAGGTTGTCGTGGGTGAGCTCGGCCCCCTTCGGGCGACCTGTCGTCCCCGAGGTGTAGAGGATGACGGCGGTGTCGCTGCCATCGCGCTCGACGATGTCAAACGTCGGCTCGAACTTCGCGAGCAGGCTCTGCAGCTGATCGTCACCGACCTCGACGAACGTGACGCTCTTCTGCTCGGCCGCCATGGCCATCTCACCGGCCATGCCGAACGCGAGCTTCACGCCGGCGTCCTCGAAGTAGTAGTCGATCTCGCGCCCCATGAACAGCGGGTTCATCGGCACGAGAACGGCGCCCGCGCGCCACACGCCGTACGCGACGACGGGGAACGCCGGCACGTTGGGCAGGCTGAGCGCGACGCGATCCCCGACGCCGACCCCCTGGTCGGCGAGGAAGGTCGCGAGTCGTTGCGTCGCGTCGTCCAGCTGCGACCACGTCAGCGTGAAGTCGTCGAGCTTGATCGCGACGTCGTCCGGCTGACGCTCGGCGGTGCGCGTGAGGTTGGCGGCGATGTTGAGCTCGTTCGTCATGACGTGATCCTAATCACTCAGCCCGGGTGTTCAGTGACCCGGGTCACGCATGTCCCGAAACCCCGCCGCCGCACCCGTCAGCTGCTCGAGGTGATCCTGCAGCACGTCGAGCGCCCAGTCGCACGGATCATCCGGCCCCTGACGGATGAGTTGCAGCGCCAGCCCGTCGAGCAGGGCGTGCAGACGCCTGGGCTCAGAGTCGGCGCTTCGCGATCCGGCCAGCAGGCCGACCGCGTCGAGGCGGCCGATGACGATGACGCACATCTGGCGCAACGCTTCGTCGGACTTGGTGCACTCCTCGCGCATCTGCGGGTCCGCCAACGCGCTGATGGACAGGGCCAGCCAGACCTCCATCTCGACGCGGCGGTCTTCGTCGAGGGGCAGGACGTGGGTGCACGCCTGCCACGCGAATTCGCGGGCGTCGAGGTCCACTGGCAACGCGCGAAATCGTTCGACCCCGCGCTGGAGCACCAGCTCCAGACAGAATCGGACGAGGCTGCGCTGCGTCGGGAAGGAGCGACGCAGTGAGCCGACCGCGAGATCCGCCTGCGCGGCGACGTTGCGAACGGACAGACCCCGGATTCCCCTGCTACGGAGCACCTCCCATGCCGCCTCTGCGATGGCGATCTCTCTCGCGGCATGATCGATGACCTTCGGCACCCCGCCATCTTAGTACGGTCGTGCTAACTTGTTTTTGGTACAACCGTACTCATTGGGAGGGTCATGATCGTCGCCATCATCGCTGCCTGCGAGATCCTCTTCTGGGTCTTCGTCATTGCGGGCCTGGCCGCGCGCTACCTCCTCGAGCGCCGGCGCCTCGGAGCTGCCCTGCTCGTCATGGCCCCCGTGACCGACCTCGTCCTCCTCGCCGCCACGGCCATCAGCCTGCACCGCGGTGACGCGGCACATCTCGGGCATGCGGTGGCCGCCGTCTACATCGGATTCAGCGTGGCCTACGGCCATCGCATGATCGACTGGTGTGACACACGTTTCGCCCATCGCTTCGCGGCCGGGCCGGCGCCCGTCAAGGCGACCGGGGCGACCTACACCCGCCAGTGCTGGGCCGACGTCGCGCGGACGAGCGTGGCCGCGGCCATCACCTGCACGCTGACGGCGGTACTCATCGCGATCGCAGCCGACACCTCGTCCGCGGGCGCACTTTCGGGCAACTACACGTGGATGGGCGTCATTCTCGGCCTGGACGTGTTGTGGGCCGTCAGCTACACGCTGTGGCCACGACGCGCCTCGAAGAACGGCTGACACCACGCCGAAGGTGGGGCGCAGATCCGGGAGCGCCCGGATGCTCATGGTGGCAAGGTGGACATGCCAACCGACGACTCGAGCGACGAGGAACCGTCATGCGTCTGCCCCGACCCCGCTTCACCCCGCAGATCATGCGCGTCGTGCGTGACGTCGACCGTCTCGACCGTTCGCTGTTCACGGCGATCGCCGAGCACCGCAGCCCCATGCTCGACCGCGTCATGCCGAAGCTGAGCCGCGCCGCCGACTACTCGGTGCTGTGGATGGCGGTGGGCGCCGGGCTCGCCGCGACCGGCGACCGTCGGCTCAAGTGGGCCGCCGAGCGCGGGCTCGGCAACATCGCCCTCGCGAGCCTCCTGACGAACCAGGTCGGCAAGCGGCTCGCGCCACGCCTGCGCCCCGGGATCGAGAGCGTTCCGCTGGCTCGGCGCGTCTTCCGGCTGCCGACGTCGAACTCATTCCCCTCCGGCCACAGCGCGAGCGCCGCCGCCTTCGCCATGGGTGTGTCGACGGAAGCGCCCGCGGCCGGCATCGTCGTGCAGGCGCTCGCGGGACTCGTCGCGTTCTCCCGCATCGCGACGGGCGCCCACTACCCGAGCGACGTCGCCGTCGGCTGGGCGATCGGCTCGGCCGTCTCGACGCTCGGGGCGCGCGTGCAAC
>NZ_LSJT01000018.1:0-8271 GCF_001556795.1 Dermacoccus sp. CCH2-D9 | reverse complement strand
CTCGCATCCCTATTGGGCGATGGTTGCCGCCGTCGCGGGATTGTCCGGCGCGACGCACCGGGCGCGCATGATCCGCGGTGGTCAACGGTTCGTCGGCACGCTGTTCGGCGTGCTCGCGGCGGCCGCCATCCTGCCGTGGCACCCCCAGGGTTTCGCGGCGGTGCTCGTCATCGCGGCGCTGCAGGTGGGCGCCGAACTGCTCGTGGGCCGCAACTACGCGCTCGCGCTGCTGTGCATCACGCCGCTCGCGCTGATGATGGGGCAGATCGTGCACGAGGTGCCCGTCGGGCCGCTACTCGTCGACCGCGCGGTCGAGACGCTCATCGGCTGCGGCGTCGCCCTCGTCGTCCTGCTGGTCGTGCGCGACCCCGCGCACTGACGGTGCCTGGGGCGGGCGAAGCCGAATGTGGACGAAGATCGCAGATGGGTGAGGTGCATCGCCGTCAGAAGGGGCGATAGGGCGGTTTGGGGCGTTTCGCCGGCTTCGACAGTTCTCGGGCGTTGTCGGGGATGCGGACGTGGCTGATGTCGCCGAAGTAGCGTTCGCGCTGCTGCCGTTCGATGCGGGTGTTGATGATGAGCAGGAACGCGACGATCGCGACCATGAGCACACCCGAGACGATCATGAGCAACACTGCGGCCAGCATGTGCTTTCCTCCCTCGTCCCGTCGCTCCTCCCAGGGTAATCGCGCTGGCCCTGACGCGGCGAGGCATGCGCCCCTCCCGTCGAGAGCGCTCGTTGCTGAAGACAGTGAGGAGCGGACGTGGCTCGTCGAAGTGCGGGAACGGGGCGAGCGGGCAGGGACGAAGGGCCCGGACGCGTCTTGCCCCATCGGAGGCTTCGACGCGGCAAGCTGGTGATGTCGAGAACGGCACGAGGACACGCCCGCCCGAAGGAGACCACCATGCCCGACTTCCAGGCCGACCACGACGTCATCAACGCCCTCGCCGAGGACGAGTGCTGGGCGTTCCTGGCGCAGCACGCGTTCGGGCGACTGGCATACACGCTCGTCGGTGAGGCGCAGATCGTCCCGATCAACTACGTCAGCGACGCGGGAGCGATCTTCTTCCGCACGGCCGAGGGCAGCAAACTGCTCGGGGTGACGATGAACTCCGACGTCGCGTTCGAGGTCGACGACCTCAACGGCAGTGGACGGTTCGGCGACGGCGAGGCGTCGAGCGTCATCGTCCGAGGACGCGCTGAGGTGCTCGAGGGCGCCGAAAAGGCTCGTGCGGAACAGTTGCCGCTGCGCCCCTGGGTGCCGACGGAGAAACACACGGTCGTCCGCATCACCGTGAACGAGATCACCGGCCGACGTTTCCAGCTCTCCAAGCCCTGGCGCCACATGCAACCCTGACCCCCTGCGATTTCCGTCCACGGCCAGCGGGCGTCGACCGCGAACGGTTCTGTGTCGGTGTCTATCGTTCAGGTCGGTGTCTACCGTTCAGACGGGCGTCCGAGCGTCGTCACGCGACGGCCGCGGCGCACGAGCATACCGCCGGGAAACCGTTCGACGGCGACGCGGGACGTGCGCCGCACCGACGCCGTCGGCCTGCCGGACGCGTCGGTCGGAAACGTCCAGAACAGGCGTGCCTCGGCCAGTTCGAGGTCGGCGGCGAGGGGGAGCTCGCCGCGTCGGCGCAACCATTGCGCGAACGCGTGACCGTCAGCGCGCGAGCCACGCGTCGGACGCTCGCGAGCGAACTCGGCGAACAACGGGTGCAATCGCGCGCCGAGTGACGCGATGAGGATCGGCCACACGAACTGCAGCTCGTTCGCTCGCTTGCGCAGCAGCGCTCGCCGCGCGACGTCGAGGTGACGGGCGTCGAAGCCTGCCGGGACGCACGCCAACCCCGTCAACGCTGCCACGATCTGCGCCTGGCGTGCGGCGAGATCAGCGTGTTCATCCGACGCAGAATCCATGGGGGACGCGGCCTCCGTCCTGCCGTCGAACTCGTGGGGGCGGCCCCCCTCGTCGGCGGATACGGGCGCGGACGTCGAACTGTCGCTGTGCCCGCCCGTCGACGATGCGCGGTGGATCGTCATTGCGCGGCCGTGACGCGCGGCATGCCGGCGGCGTCGGCGATGGCATCGAGCTCCGTGAGCAACTCCTCGGCAGGCGGGTAGTCGCCGTCGCGTTCGAGCATCGCGGCCGGGAATGTCGTGCGTCTCGAGAGCTCCGAGATGAGGTGCAGCACTTCGGGATTCACCGCGGCCGCATGCGTGTCGTGGTAGATCCCGTCGTTCTCGACCCCACCCGCCACGTGCATGTACGCGAGCCGTTCGAGGGGCATCGCGAGGGCCGTCTCGAGCGCATTGCCCCCGTGGTTGCGGGCGTTGGCGTAGACGTTCGCGATGTCGAGCAGCAGCAGCGCGTCGGTGCGTTCGATGATCTCGGTGATGAACTGTGCCTCGCTCATCTCGTCCTCGGGGTAGGTGAAGAGCGCCGCGACGCATTCGAGCGCGAGCGGGACGTCGAGCTCGGCCTGGACGCTGCGGACGTTTCGCACCATCACGTCGACGGCGGCGCGCGTGCGCGGCAGCGGCGTCAGGTGGCCGACCTCGACACCACCCGCTCGCACGAACGAGATGTGCTCACTGACGAGCGGCGCGCCCGTGATGGCGGCCGTCCCGACGAAGTGGGCGACGCGGTCGGCGTCGAGGCCCTCGGCGTCACCGAGCCCGAGCTTCACCCCGTGCGGGAGGACGGTGACGCCGCGCTCGCGCAGCTGCCTCAGGGCTGGCGGCATGCCGTGCATGACGGATTCGGCGACCACTTCGACCCACGTCAGGCCCGGTTGGGCGGCGAGGACGTCCGCGATCTCGGGGCGCCATCCGATGCCGACGCCCGCAGGCATCGACGTGGCCGGTGCGGGCCGTGTTGCGTCGGACGTCGTGATGCTCATGTCTCGCATGATGCCGCACCGACAGGTGTGGCGTGACGTCACCTGCTCGACTCTTGTGCATCTGCTCCAGGAATATGACGCACATTCCTCGGGCAGATGTGTATTTCTCGCGCAGCTGCGGCTCCGGCCCGCCGTACTCGCGACGATTCGTGGTCACCTCCCCTCCGCCAGGACCGGCGAAACACCCGCGAAACATCGCCTCGCTAACCTCCTGCCATGCATCTGACGCCCGCCGACACCGAGAAGCTGCTCTTGTCCGTCGCGGGAATGGTGGCGCGTGATCGACTCGAGCGCGGCGTGCTGCTCAATCACCCCGAGTCCGTCGCGCTGCTGTCGACGTGGGTCATCGAACGTGCCCGCGAGGGTCGCAGTGTCGAAGAGTTGATGAGCGCCGGACGCGAGGTGTTGACACGTGAGCAGGTGATGCCGGGCGTCGCCGAGATGATCCCCGACATTCAGGTCGAGGCCACCTTTTCCGATGGCCGCAAGCTCGTCACCCTCCATCACCCGATCGTCTGAAGGAACGAGCCATGTCAGCGAACTCAGGCCGTCGGCCGCAGGACGCAGCCGACGACCCAGCAACCCCCGGGGCCACGAGCGCTCCTGGCGCCATCCGCGTCGCCCCGGGGCACATCTCGCTCAATGCCGATCGTTCAGTGAACGAACGGCTGCGCGTCGTCGTCGAGAACACGGGCGACCGGCCGATCCAGATCGGCTCGCACCTGCATCTGCCCGACGCCAACGCGGCCCTCGCGTTCGACCGCGAGCTGACGCAGGGCTACCGCCTCGACATCCCGAGCGGCACGTCGGTGCGCTTCGAACCGGGCGTCAGCCGCGAGGTGGCGCTCGTCGCGTTGCGGGGCGAGCGGCGTGTGCCGGGGCTGCAGATACGCGACACGGCCGCGTCTTTCGGAGCTACCTCGCAGGCTGACGCAGGTGGGGCCGGCAAGTCACACGACGACATCGGGCCCGGTGTTACGGTCCCGCGCGGAACGGCGTCCCACCCCGAGGTGCCGGCTGTCCGCCCACGGCCGTCCGAACCGACGACCATCACACGTGACGCGTACGCCGCGCTCTATGGTCCGACGACGGGTGACCAGATTCGTCTCGGTGACACCGACCTGTGGATCGAGGTCGAGCACGACCACACCGTCGGCGGCGAGGAAGCCGTCTTCGGTGGGGGCAAGTCGATCCGCGAGTCGATGGCGCAGGGCCTCACGACCCGCGCGGGCGGGGCGCTCGACACCGTCATCACGAACGTCGTCGTCCTCGACCACTGGGGTGTGGTGCGCGCCGACGTCGGCATCCGTGACGGGCGCATCGTCGCGCTGGGCCGCTCCGGCAACCCCGATGTCGCGGACGGCGTGCACCCGGATCTCCACATCGGCCCGGGCACCGACGTCATCGCGGGGGAGGGGAAGATCCTCACCGCCGGTGGCATCGACATGCATGTGCACTTCCTGTCGACGTCGCAGGTGCACGAAGCGCTCGCGACCGGTCTGACGACGCTCGGTGGCGGTGGTACCGGCCCGTCCGAGGGGTCGAAGGCGACGACGGTGACACCCGGTGCCTGGCACCTCGGGCGCGTCCTGCGCGGCTTGGATCACCTGCCCGTCAACCTGCTGCTCATGGGCAAGGGCAACACCGTGAGCGCCGAGGGCCTCGCCGAGCAGGCGCTCGCGGGCGCGGCAGCGTACAAGGTGCACGAGGACTGGGGCGCGACGCCCGCCGCCATCGACGCTGCCCTGCGCGCGGCCGACGAGCACGGGCTGCAGGTGGCGCTGCACAGTGACTCGCTCAACGAAGCCGGTTACGTCGACTCGACGCTGCGCGCCATCGGCGGGCGCAGCATCCACGCCTTCCACACCGAGGGCGCCGGGGGCGGGCACGCGCCCGACATCATGTCGATCGCGTCGCACCCCAATGTCCTGCCCGGTTCGACGAACCCGACGCTGCCGCACACCGTCAACACGGTCGCCGAGCACCTCGACATGCTCATCGTGTGTCATCACCTCAACCCGGCGGTGGCGGAAGATCTCGCGTTCGCCGAATCGCGCATCCGGGCGACGACGATCGCCGCCGAAGATCTGCTCCACGACATCGGCGCGTTGTCGATGACGAGCTCCGATGCTCAGGCGATGGGTCGCATCGGTGAGGTCATCACGCGCACCTGGCAGGTCGCGCACGTCATGAAGTCACGCTATGGCTCGCTCGGCGAGACGCTGCCGGCCGACAACGAACGTGCCCGTCGGTACGTCGCGAAGTACACGATCAACCCGGCGGTCGCGCACGGCATCGACCATCTCGTCGGGTCGATCGAGCCCGGCAAGCTGGCCGACCTCGTGCTGTGGGAGCCCAAGTTCTTCGGCGTGCGGCCGTCCGTCGTCCTCAAGTCGGGTGCCATCGTGTGGGCTGCCCTCGGCGACCCGAACGCGTCGATCCCGACGCCACAGCCCGTGCTGATGCGCCCGGCGCTCGTGGCGGACGACGCTGCGTCGCTCGCGGTGTCATTCGTGTCGCCGGCGGCTGCAGAGAATGGTCTGCGGGAGTCGCTCGGGTTGCGGCGGGAGGTGGAAGCCGTGCGGCCGACACGCGAGGTGACGAAGGCCGACATGATCAACAACTCGGCGACACCGCGCATCGACATCGACCCCGAGACGTTCGCCATCGCCGTCGACGGTGAGCTCGTCACCCCGCAGCCGGCGACGGAACTGCCGCTCGCGCAGCGGTATTCGCTCTTCTGATCGCCATGTCCTGCTGCGGCTCAGCTCCCACGTCCGACGTCCGGCGTGCAGATGCACCCGGGTGCAGCTGCACGCAGGGGCGGGGCGGTGGCGTCATGAGGCCCGACGCGGCGACGGACGGTGCGGGGATGGCGAGCCTGCTGCTCGCTGATTCGAGGCTGCCTGTTGGCGGCTACACCGCCTCAGGTGGTCTCGAACCGGCGTTGCTCGGGGGGTTGCCGGTGCACGAGGTGCCCGCCTTCATCGCGATGCGCCTCGCGACGGTGGCACGCGTCGAGGCGGGAACGGCCGTCGTCGCGTCCGCCGCCGTCCGTCATCTGCGTGCAGGTGCACCCGGGTGCACCTGCACGCAAGGCGGGGATGCCGCCACGGCCGAGCCCGTGCCCGTGCCCGAGCCCGCGTTCGCGTCCGAGGACGTCGCGTGGGCCTGGGCGGCCCGCAACCCCGTCGCGGCGGTGCGTGATTCGTCGATCGCCCAGGGGCGGGCGATGTTGCGCCTCGTGCACCGGCTGCGTCCTGACGGCCCCGCGGCACAGTGGCTCGAGGGGTTGCCCCGCCCGCTCACCGCCCGCGCCGCCGTCCTCGGCGCTTTCGCCGGCGAGCTGGGCCTCGACGGTGCGTCCGTCGCCCGCGTCGTCGGATATGACGACGTCCAGAGTGTCACCGCCGCCGCGTTGAAGCTCGAACCGCTCGACCCTGTGGATGCCGTGGCCTGGACGCTCGATTCGGCGTCCCATCTCGACGACCTCGTCGCGGCCTGCGCCGACCTGGTCGCGCCGTACGACATCCCAGTCCATTCCGCACCCCAGCTCGAGGCGTGGCATGCCGCTCACGCCGACACCGAGAGGAAGTTGTTCCGTGTCTGAGATCGCCATGACCTCGCGCCCCGGCAGTGAAGCCACCGCCACTTCCGGCATCGATACGCCCGCCGCCGGACAGGGCGCGATGACGTCCCAGAAGATCACGGTCGGCGTCGATTCGCGCCGTGACGCGGCATCGAATCCATCGCGCCCCATGCGGCTCGGGGTGGCCGGTCCGGTCGGTACGGGCAAGAGTTCGCTCATCGGCATGCTGTGCCGCGAACTCGGCGAGGAGATCTCGCTCGGCGTCATCACGAACGACATCTACACCGACGAAGATGCCCAGATGCTCAGGGCCGCAGGCGTTCTTGACGTCGATCGCATTCGCGCCGTCGAGACCGGGGCATGCCCGCATACCGCGATCCGTGATGACGTCAGCGCCAACCTCGTCGCCGTCGAGGATCTCGCAGCCGACCATCCTGACGTCGAGCTCGTCCTCGTCGAATCGGGCGGCGACAACCTGACGGCGACGTTCTCGCCGGCCCTCGCCGACGCGCAGATCTTCGTCCTCGACGTCGCCGGCGGCGGTGACGTCGTCCGCAAGGGCGGGCCGGGCATCGCACGCGCCGACCTGCTCGTCGTCAACAAGACAGACCTTGCGCCGCATGTCGGGGTCGACGCCGCACTCATGGAGCAGCAGGGCCGTGAGGCTCGTGACGGACGCCCTGTCATCGCGCTGTCGCGCACGGATGCGGCCTCCGTCGAGCGATTGACGGCCTGGGTGCGCGAGGTGCTCGCGGCCTACCAAGGCGGCGGGCACGTCGCGCAGGATCCGGGTCCGATGGCGCCGCATGTCCACGCCGACAGCGAGGGTGAGCACACGCATGACGGCGTCACTCACACGCACTGAGCGACGCGAGCCGTGCGCGGCCTGGGGGCCGAAACACCACATGGCGCCTGGCCGGGTTTCAGTCCTCGCGGAGCAGGAGGCGCGAGCGTGGGCTCCCCGGCCGGCCGGTGGTGAGCGATGAAGCTCCACGTCGAACGAGGCGCCGCGGGCTCAGCCGTTCGGGTCCGTACCCGCTCGAGCCTGCTTGCGCCGCGCATCCTGCGGGTGACGCCGACGTCCGCGCGCGTCGCCCTCGTCGCGACGACGGCTCTGCTGCTCGCGGGTGACGAGGCCGAACTCGACATCGTCGTCGGTGACGGTGTCGCACTCGAGATCGTCGAGGTCGCGGCGACGGTCGCCTACGCCGGGCGTGGGGGAGCGTGTTCCTGGTCGGCGAATTTGAGCGTGGCGGAGGGGGCGTCGCTTCGCTGGCCCGGGGAGCCGTTCGTCGTCGCCACCGACGCCCGCGCCACCCGGACGACTCGTGCGGACATCGCCGACGGTGGGTCGCTCATGCTGCGCGACACCCTCGTCCTCGGCCGCCATGGTGAGGCGGGCGGCGAACTCGTCGCTCGCACGGACATCTCTCATGCGGGGCGCCCGGCGCTCGTCGAGGAGTTTCGCCTCGCAGCCGACGACGACGCGCCCGGCATCCGCGGCGGGCGCCGCGTCGTCGATCAGGTGACGACGCTCGGCGCGGCCGCCATCCTGCAGCGGGCGCCGGGGGCACTGACGCGGGCAGACGCCGCAAAGCCGGCAGCCGCCGCGCCGGAGTCAACGCGCCCGGACTCGACGATGCTGGGCTCGGCGCCGGTGGGTCATGACCTCCCGGTAGGCGTCACGCGCCTCGACCTCTTCGCGCCTGGACGCATCGAACGCTGGCTGGGTGACGACGTCCACCTCAGCCCCTTACGGCGCTGACGGCGGGTCG
>NZ_LSJT01000017.1:0-2598 GCF_001556795.1 Dermacoccus sp. CCH2-D9 | reverse complement strand
CGGCGACCTCAACCTTGGCAAGGTTGCGCTCTACCAACTGAGCTATGTCCGCCTGTTTCCTCGGGCTTTCCGCCCTCGGCAACGACGAGAACGTTACCCGGATCATCGCGCGTTCACCAAATCGGCATGGCCGGGTCGACGGCGGACTGCCCGTGTGCGTGCCTCCGGGGTGCATCCGGGCGGATCGAGGTTGGCCCGACGGCCGGTACGACGGGCGCTTCGAGTCCGGCCCGACGGCCGGTCCGCTGGTCGCCCGCGCGGAATTCGAGGATCAGACCTGTGCGCCGACGCTCCCTCGATGGGCTGCAGCGATAGCGTCGACGGGGATCGGCGGCCCGCCCACGCCGATCGACGAGTGCGCGATCGCGACGACGGATGTCGCTGGCTTCACGCCGACTGTGCCTCATCACGGCCGTGCGTACTTGACCTGGCTCATCGCGCCGCTGCTCGATCCGCAGCTGCATCCGTGGACCGTTGTACGCCTCGGCGTACTTCGTCTCCGGACGCCCAGCCGCGACGCTCCTGCGCACCACCGACGGCCTCTCGGGAGTGCTGCTCGTCGTCATCTCCGCGCTGTCCTACGCCCGCCTGCGCATCGTGTGGCGGGAGCTGCGCCTCGACCACGACGCCGCAGCGGCCGTCGGTCACGTCTCGACCCGCCGTCGCGAACGCGTCGCCGTGCGGACGTGGTGCGCCGCCACGGTGCGGGCCGCATCGATTCGCCGGGCCGGGCCACCGCCGGGCGTCCGATTCGTCCTCGGCCTCCCCTGCTGAGCCGTTTCCCGGCGCGCTTCCCAGATGATCAGCGTGACGGGCCGCGCGACGCGCGTTCTCGACGCAGGCGACGGGCCCGCGCTCGCCTGCTCCCCCGGCATCGCGTCGTTCGTGTGGGATTGTGCGCCTGTCGCGCCATGCTTGTCGGCCACCCATCGCGTCATCGCCGTCGAAGCTCCCGCCGACGAGCGTCTTGGCACCGGGCACCTCGACGCCGAACGCCTTGATGTCGAGCACCCTGGCGCCGCGCATGTCCTGATGCCGCACGTCGCGATGTCGAACGCGCGGACGCCGACCGTCCCCAAGAACAGAAACGGCCGGCGCGCCGACCATGCTCGAGGACGACGCAGCGCACCTGCTGAACGCGCTCGACGCGCTGGGCGTGCCGGGCCCTGTCACATTCGTCGGTCATTCATTCGGGGCTGTCGTGGCGGAAGCCGCGGCGCGCATGGCCCCGGAGCAGGCCGCGGCCCTCGTCCTGCTCGACGGGTCACTCGCCGAGGACGGCTCCGCCGAGCCCGAGACGCCTCGATCGGGCCGACGCGCACGACTCCTGGCGGCAGCCCTGTGAAGCCGCTCGGCCGTCGCTGCTTGGCGGGTCTGCGGCCCCACGATTCGCACGCTGGCGGTGCCCGCGCGTCGTTCACTCGCGCGATCGGTCCCCGGCCTGCGCGACGAGATGGCGTCGATCAGCGTGCTCGAGACCTGTCTTCACGAATTGTCGGCATATTCGTCCTGCGTTCGTCAGCTGCATGCGCTGCGCACGACGTCACCGCTGACGCCGCAGTTGCCGACGCTCGTCGTCGCCGCCAACGGGCGCCTGCAGCGACGCACGCCAACCCGTTGGGTGCGCGCCGTGCTGCGCCAGGCGCGCGAAATCGCCGCCGATGCAGACGTGCGGAAGGCCGTCCTCGAGCGATCCGGCCATTTCGTCATGCTCGACCGCCCTCAGCGCATGGCCGACCTCATCCTCACGCTCGGATCCCGCTGACGGCGGCGCACCGCGACGCTCCGGCGGCCTCGCACTCTGCGTCCGCTCGATCAGGCGCCGGGCTCGTCGACGATGCCGTCGTCGAAACCCGCCGCGTCGCGACCGTCCGTGAAGTGCAGCGCAGCCTCTTCAGCGCTCGAGGCGCCACCCGCGAAACCGTCGTCCTTGGCGACGAGTTCGGATTCGCGATCCTCCGCCAGGCCCTCGTCGGGGGCGACGACGCGGCCGACGCGCGTGTCGTCGAACTCGTCGTCAGGTGACGGAACGCCGTCGGGGTTGCCGTACGCCGAGTCGGGGTCGACGTCGGGCACCTCCTCCTCGAGGCGCTCGTCGAGGGTCTCGTGCTCGTTCTCCCAGCGCTCGACGTTCGGCTCGCGCTCCGGCGTCGTGAACCCCTGGTCGAGCATGTTCTCGTACGCCTCGCCCGTGACGTCGTCGGCGGCCTGGGCCTGATCCGCGTAGCCGTCCATGGAGCCGAGGTCGAAGTTCGATTCATTCGTCATGACGCCATCATGCGCAGATGAGACGCACCAAGGAAAGCCGGCCGGCCCGCTGCACGTCGGTCGACGGCCGCCGCCCGCCTGCGCCGCTCGACATTGCCCCACA
Source organism: Dermacoccus sp. CCH2-D9 (assembly GCF_001556795.1). NCBI lineage: Bacteria > Bacillati > Actinomycetota > Actinomycetes > Micrococcales > Dermacoccaceae > Dermacoccus > Dermacoccus sp. CCH2-D9. The sequence continues at coordinate 227 of NZ_LSJT01000017.1, read as the reverse complement.
ACGCGTCATCCATGACGCGTTTCCGGGCGATGGCCGCCGGGCCCCGCACCCACGGCGTCCCCCGCACACCGGCCCGGGATCTCTCGCCCAGCCGGCAGCTGGCAGCCGGCAGCGGAACAGCACGATGCTCCCGACGGCCGGGCCGTGGGAGCATCGTGGCTGTGTTCTGTTCTGGTGGGCGATACTGGGTTTGAACCAGTGACCTCTTCCGTGTCAAGGAAGCGCGC
>NZ_LSJT01000016.1:0-1128 GCF_001556795.1 Dermacoccus sp. CCH2-D9 | reverse complement strand
TGCAGATCTGGCCGATCCGGGCGAGCGTCGCTCCGGATGGTGGGGGCGACGGCGCCGCCCAGCTTGCTGCTCACAGTAGGCGGTTGACGCAGACGGGTACAGCCCCCGCGGGGTGAGGGGGCGTAAGAATAGACCTCGAACGCCCCGTCATGGCTGGAGAGTGTCATGAGGTTGCTCGGGCGCTGCGTGAACCATCTCACACGATGGTCGAGTCTGAGAGCGGCGTGGGCTCGAGGGGTGATGACCAACCGCGGTGTCGGGGTCGTGACCCCAGCGTCGCGCGGTGGAAGGGAGCTGGAGGCGGTCGCTCGTCGCCCCGACGAGCCGTGTCGTCGTCATGAGGAGTGATGGGGTGGCAGGAGCTCTGCCTGGGTGGTGAGGAGTTGTGGCTGTGGCGTCCAAACGCGGCGCATCCGGCTGCTGCGGGCACGGCTTCTAGGATGGCGTGGTGACGACGCCTGCCCATCCCAGTTTTCTCCAGGAGTTCTTCCGCTTCGGCCCGCACGCGGGTGCTCACCGGGTGGCGGCGCGGGCCGGCGTTTCGGTCTTCGTCCCGCTCACTCTGCTGACGGTGACCGGGCACCTCGACTGGTCGGCGTTCGCGGCCTTCGGGGCATTCACGTCCCTCTACGGACGCGCCGCGCCGCATGCGGAACGCACGGCGTTGCAGATGACCGTCGCCGGCGTCCTCGTCATGGCGGTGACGCTCGGATGCGCCGTCGGGCTACTGCCGCATCACCAGTGGTGGCTCATCGCCGCCGGTGCGCTCGTCGCCGCGGCGGCGTCGTTGTTGTCGGACGCCTTCCGCTGGCACCCGCCGGGGCCATTGTTCGTCGTGTTCGCGTTCACCGTCTGCGCGACGCTGCCCGCGGCGGCGTCGAACGTCGCCGTCGGCTTTTTCGTCTCCGCGGCGTCGGCTGCGTTCTCGGTGCTCATCGGACGTGTCGGCCTGTTGCGCGAGACGGGGGAACGTCGTTGGATTCCGTTGCCGCGGGCCAGGATCCGTGAGGCGTGGCAGGCTGAGGGGACGCGCGTGCACCTCGCCCGGTTCGTCATCGCGGTGGGCGCGGCGGGCGTCGTCGGCAAGCTGATCGGGACGCAGTACGGCGGCTCGCATCCCTATTGGGC
>NZ_LSJT01000015.1:0-13555 GCF_001556795.1 Dermacoccus sp. CCH2-D9 | reverse complement strand
AAAGACTGGGGTTGAGTAGTTCAAGACCATCACGCATTTCTACGTCCACCACAAAGCCGTGGCTACAAACCATGGCGTCCACCGTGAATCGTCGCCCGGGCGCACTCCACGGCCACATCAGGGATTCATTGGAACATCGGGGGATCTCCAGTGTTTCCTCACGTCCCGGGGCTAGTGTCGTGCCGTGGTGGAGACGGGGAACAAGAACGAGCGCCTCACGTCGTCGGTCGAGGCGTGCAATCGTTGGCGGGATCATGGGTGGCGGGACAAGGTCGCAACCTGGGCCGGCCGACTGCTCGTGCTGGCGGCGTTCGTCTCTCTCGCCGGAGTGTTCTTCCACCGCAGCGTGATCCTGCGCGTCGTCATGGACGTCCTTGGCTGGGTCAACATCCCGAGTGAGCCCTCCCTGTTCGCCGCCTGCATGGCTCTCGTCCTCGCAGGCGGTATCCGCCGTCGTTCTCGCAGGCGGTATCCGCCGTCGTTTCCGTCCGGCGCACACCGTCCTCGCCGTCGTCATGGGGCTTTCGGTGCTGGACTCGCTCGCCCGTCTCGTGTTCGCGCACCAGGTCACCCAGATGATCAACCGTCTCCACGTGCGTGGCGTCTATCGCGACTGGGCGCAGTTCCAGACGTCGCCGGGTGTGTCCGCAGCCATCCTGGCTCTGAGTGTCACGTCGTTCGTCGTCGTGCTCCTCGCGCGCCCCGCGTTCCGAGCGCGGTTCAGTTCCGGCTCGAAGGCGGCGGCACTCATCAGCCTCATCGGAGGTCTGTTCCTGTCGTTCGTCGTCGCGTTCTTGCTCACACTGTCGTTCCCGCGTGATCTCGACACCCTCGGGCAGAAGTTCGTCTGGTCGGTCCGCAGCACGTTCGGCGTCAGGACACCGCCGGCCAGCCCGGGTTTCGGAGGGCACCACGGGTACGAATGGACCTTCGTCGTCGCGAGCACGGTGTCGACCCTCGTCCTCATCTTCTCGCTGCTCGTCCTCTGGCGTTCGGGCCGCGGCTCCGGGCTCATCGACGCCGACGAGGAACTGCGCATCCGCCGTCTCCTGCTCGAGCACGGCGAGGACGACTCCCTGGGGTATTTCGCCACGCGTCGGGACAAGGCCGTCGTCTTCGCCCCCGACGGCCGCGCCGCCGTCACGTTCCGCAACGAGGGGAGCGTCAGCGTCGCGTCCGCCGACCCCATCGGGCGAGCTGAGTCCTGGGACGACGCCATCGCCGTGTGGCTCGGCCAGTGCCGCGAGCATGGGCTGTACCCCGCCGTCCTCTCCGCCAGCACGAGGGGAGCGCGCGCCTACGTCGAGGCGGGGCTCAAGGCGTGGTCGCTCGGTGACGAGGCCATCATCGACACCGACACCTTCTCCTTGCGCGGGCGCTCGATGCGTCCCGTCCGCCAGGCCGTCACCCGCGTCGAACGCTGCGGTTACACGACCCAGGTACGCCGCCACGACGAACTGGGCGACGACGAACTGGCCGAACTCTCGCGGCTCGCCGACGACTGGCGCGGCAACGAGACCGAGCGCGGATTTTCGATGGCCCTCAACAGGCTTGGTGACCGCGCGGACGGGCGCTGCGTCGTCATCACCGCCCACGACACCCGCGGCGCCGTGCGGGGGTTCCTGTCCTTCGTCCCGTGGGGCTCGCGGGGGCTGTCGCTCGACCTGATGCGCCGCGACCGTCAGGCCGAGAACGGCCTCAACGAGTTCATGGTCGCGCACCTCGCCGAAGCGGCACCCGCCCTGGGCATCCGGCGCATCTCGTTGAACTTCGCAGTCTTCCGCAACGTCTTCGCCGATGCGGACGAGGTAGGCGCTGGCCCCATCACCCGCGTCACGGACAAGGCGCTCTCGATCGCGTCGAAGTTCTGGCAACTGGAGACGCTCTACCGCTCGAACGACAAGTACCACCCCGAATGGGTGCCGCGCTTCCTCTGCTACGACGCCGAGCTCACCGTCCCTCGTGCCGGTTTCGCGATGGGTGTGGCCGAGGGTTTCGTCCCCCTCATCGGGCCGCGGTTGCTCGTCGGGCCCAAGCCGGCCGACCATCAGCCGCCGCGCCCCGAAGCCGTCTTCGTCGAGCGAGTCCAGGCCCTCGAGGCGGACGCACTCACCCCGCGGATGCCCGAGCCGCGCCGCAGCGAACAGCAGCGCGTGCGCCGCGAGAAGCTCGCCCGCATGGAGGCCGGCGGCGTCGAAGGCTACCCCGTCGCAGTGCCGCGCACCGCGCGCATCGAGGACGTCGTCACGGCGCACGGCCGGCTTCCCGCCGATCACCGCACGGGCGAGCGCGTCTCCGTCACGGGGCGGGTGCGGGCCCTGCGCGACTTCGGTGGCGTCAGCTTCGTCGTGCTCGACGAGGACGGCGCCCGCCTCCAGGCGATGGCGACGCGCGACGTCACCCCGGCCGAGCAGTACGATCACTGGCGACACTGGATCGACCTCGGGGACATCGTCTCGGTGACGGGCGAGATCGTCACGTCGAAGCACGCAGAGCTGTCCGTGCACGTCAGCGACTGGCAGATGGCGGCGAAGTGCCTGAGCCCGATCCCCGACCTGCACTCACCGTTCCGCGACCCCGACGCGCGCGTCCGCAACCGCTCGCTCGACCTCATCGTCAACCGTGATTCGATGGACATGCTGCTGCGCCGATCACGCGGTGTGCGGGCGTTCCGTGACGCGTTCGACGCACTCGGGTACACCGAGGTGGAGACGCCGATGCTGCAGGCGGTGCACGGTGGGGCGTCCGCGCGCCCGTTCAAGACTCACATCAATGCTTACGGCATGGACCTGTTCATGCGCATCGCTCCCGAGCTGTACCTGAAGCGGCTCGCCGTCGGCGGCATGCAGAAGGTGTTCGAGCTGAACCGCAACTTCCGCAACGAGGGCGCAGACGCGACCCACAACCCCGAGTTCACCTCGCTCGAGGCCTACGACGCCTACGGCGACTACCTGACGATGCGCGACCTGACGCGCGAGGTGCTCCTCGCCGTCGCGCGGGCCGTCAACGGTGGGGAGTTCGCCGAACGCCCCCGCCCCGACGGCACCATCGAGCGTGTCGACCTGTCGGGGCAGTGGCCGACGATCCCCGTGCACGAAGCCGTCTCCAGGGCCTGCGGGGTGTTGCTGACGTCGGCGTCGTCGCGGGACGAGGTGGCTGCGGTCTGCGCGGCGCACGGCGTCGACGCGCCGCGCGAGAAGAGTGCGGGTGAACTCGTCGTCGAGCTGTACGACGAACTCGTCGAGGGCCAGACCATGTTCCCGACGTTCTACATCGACTTTCCCGTCGAGACGTCACCGCTCACCCGCGCGCATCGCGGCGACCCCAGGCTGTCGGAGCGCTGGGACCTCGTCGCGTTCGGCGCCGAGATCGGCACCGCCTACTCGGAGCTCGTCGACCCGATCGAACAGCGAAAGCGCCTGACGGAGCAGTCCCTCAAGGCCGCGGCCGGTGACGTCGAGGCGATGTCGCTCGACGAGGCGTTCCTCAGCGCTCTCGAGTACGCGATGCCGCCGACGGGTGGGCTCGGCATCGGCGTCGACCGCTCCATCATGATGATGCTCGGTGCGCCGATCCGTGCGACGCTCGCGTTTCCGTTCGTGCGCCCTCAGGGTTGATCACCCTTGTCGAGCGACATGCCCAGTGTGACGAACTTTACACAAAGGTTACACAGGGGAGACACACAGCGCATTCCAAGGGGCATGATCGAACACGGCGCCACACGCTCGTGGACGCGCGGTTCACCAGGCCATCCAGGGAGTACGCATGAAGAAGACCATCGGCGCCGTGGGCGCTGCGTTCAGCCTGCTGGGCGTCGGGCTGTCGGCCCCCGTCACGGCGGCGAGTTCCGTTCCCGCTCAGGGCGCGACGCCCACTGCGGACGCCTCCTCGTCCTACACCCCGCCGCCGGTCACCTGGGGTACCTGCGCGAACGCGCGCCTGAGCAAGGCCGGCGCCCAGTGCGGATTCGTCGAGGTGCCCCTCGACTACGCCAAGCCCAAGGGCGAGAAGATCAAGATCGCCGTCTCCCGCATCAAGCACAAGACGAGCGACGCCAAGAAGCAGGGCATCATGCTCGTCAACCCAGGTGGCCCGGGCGGCTCCGGTCTGACGCTGTCGCGCCTCGGCGGCGCCGTGCGCAACAAGGGCGGCGACCCGTACGACTGGATCGGCTTCGACCCGCGCGGCGTGGGCTCCAGCGTCCCGACCCTGGCCTGCGACGGCAACTACTTCGGCTACAACCGCCCTGACTACCGGGTGACGAAGGCCGGCACGTCGCAGGCCTGGCTGAAGAGGTCGGCCGCCTACTCCGCGTCGTGCTCCAAGGCTGCCGGTGCGAAGCTCATGCCGCACATGAAGACGATCGACAACGTGCGCGACATGGACTCGATCCGCAAGGCGCTCGGTGAGAAGCAGATCAACTTCTACGGCTTCAGCTACGGCACGTACCTCGGCCAGGTCTACGCCACGATGTTCCCGAAGCAGACGCGTCGCATGGTCATGGACGGTGTCGTCGACCCGCGCGACGTCTGGTACGACGCGAACCTCAACCAGGACATCGCGTTCGACAAGAACATGGACGTCTTCTTCGACTGGGTCGCGGGCAACGACGCGACGTACCACCTCGGCACGAGCGGCAAGGCCATCAAGAAGCAGTGGTATTCGATGCGCGACAAGCTCGCGAAGAAGCCCGCAAACGGCAAGATCGGACCTGACGAGTGGACCGACGCCTACCTCAACGCCGGTTACTACGTCTTCGGCTGGGAGGACGACGGCGCCGCCCTGGCCGCTGCGCTGCAGAAGGGTGACTTCGGCCCGACGACCGCGCTGTACGACGACGCCAACGGCTCCGGGCCGGGCTCGGACAACAGCTACGCGGTCTACCTCGGCACGCAGTGCACCGACGTCAAGTGGTCGAACGTGTGGAGCAAGTGGCTCTCGGACAACTCGAAGGTCGACAAGAAGGCGCCCTTCGAGACGTGGGCGAACGCCATGTTCAACCTCCCGTGCACGAGCTGGCCGGTCAAGTCGACGAACGCGCAGGCCATGAAGATCGACGGTTCGAAGGTCGGGCCGGTGCTCCTCATCGCCGAGACCCACGACGGTGCGACGCCGTTCCCGGGCGCGCTCGAGGTGCGCAAGCGCTTCCCGAAGAGCGCTCTCATCGAGGGCGTCGGTGGAACGACGCACTCCGGTTCGCTCAATGGCATCGCCTGCACGGACGACAAGATCTCCGCCTACCTCCTCACCGGCGCGATGCCCGCGCGGACGGGTGGACCGGGCCACGCCGACGTCGAGTGCGACCCCGTGCCCCAGCCGGAGCCCGGCCCCGCCAACGAGGTGACGGACAGCGCGTCCAGCACGAAGAAGAAGCACCACCACGTCCAGCAGCGTGAGGGCATGCAGGCCGACCTGCGCTCGAGCCTGCAGAAGGTCGCCACCGTCGGCGCTCGCTGACGCACGGCTGGTCTGACGCGTCCTGACGGCGAAGGGCCGCGATCATCCTCTCCGGATGGTCACGGCCCTTCGTCATGCTCGCGCCGAGCGGCGCGAAGGGTGTGTCAGTGACGCAGCGCCTTGCGGGCCAGAGCGTTGCCGATGAACTGGGCGATCTGAACGAAGACGATGATGACGACGACGGCGGCCCACGTCACGGCCCAGTCGTAGCGGCGGTAACCGTAGGACAGGGCGAAGTCACCGATGCCGCCGCCGCCCATGGCGCCGACGACGGCCGTCATGTCGATGACCGCGACGAGCGCGAACGTGTAGCCGAGGATCAGCGGCGCCAGCGCCTCGGGGATGAGCACGGTGCGAATGATGCGCCACGGACTCGCCCCCATCGCCTGCGCCGCCTCGATGACGCCGGGGTCGACGCTCACGAGGTTCTGCTCGACGATGCGGCTGATGCCGAAGGTCGAGGCGATCGTCAGCGGGAAGATCATCGACTTCGCACCGATCGTCGAGCCCGTGACGGCGAGCGTCAACGGCCCGAGAGCGGCGGCGAAGATGATGAACGGGATCGGTCGGATGATGTTGACGAGGACGTTGAGCACCGTGTGCAGAACTCGGTTCTCGAGGATGCCGCCGCGTCGTGTGGTGTTGAGCAGCACGCCGAGGGCGAGGCCGAGCAGGCCGCCCATGATGATCGTCGCGCCGACCATGAGCAGCGTCTCGCCCACCGCGGTGACGATCGTGGGGCGCAGCGCCTCCCAATCGGTTGCGGGCATCATGCGGCGACCTCCTCGACGTCGGCGGCGAGACGCAGTTCGTCGAGCACGGTGGTGACGGCGCCGTCGTCGCCGCGCAGGGCGAGCGTCAACGTCGTCAGGGTGTCGTCCTTGAGCGGTGTGAGGCCGCCGTGCACGATCTCCGGTTCGACGCCGTGTGCGGACATGCGGGCCAGGACACGGCCGAACTCGCGCGGGTCGTGAACCGTCAGCGTCGCGAGGTGCCCGTCGTGGGCAGCGCGCAGCCGGGCGCTCTCGCGTGCGTCGGGCACGTTCCGCAGGGTGGCGTCGACGAGGCGGCGCGTCGCGTCCGCCTTCGGCGCGCCGAGGACGTCGACGGTGCGCCCGGACTCGACGATGCGGCCGGCCTCGAGGACGACGACGTCGTCGGCGAGTTCGCGCACGACGTCCATCTCGTGGGTGATGACGACGATCGTCACGCCGAGCTCGTCGTTGACGCGGCGCAGCAGCGCGAGGACGTCCTTCGTCGTGTCGGGGTCGAGCGCGGACGTGGACTCGTCGGCGAGCAGGATCTCCGGGTTCGTCGCGAGCGCACGGGCGATGCCGACGCGCTGCTTCTGCCCGCCGGAGAGCTCGTCGGGGTAGGCCCACGCCTTCTCGGTGAGCCCGACGAAGCTGAGCAGCTCGGTGATGCGCGCCTCCTGGCGCGCCTTGTCCCAGTCGGCGACCTCGAGGGGGTAGGCGACGTTGGCGTACACCGTGCGCGAGCGGATGAGGTTGAACTGCTGGAACACCATGCCGATGCGACCGCGCAGCTCGCGCACCTGCTTCGCGGACAGCGACGCGAGGTCGACGCCGTCGATCTCGACGTGGCCGCGCGTCGGCGTCTCCAGGCCGTTGATGAGACGTACGAGGGTGCTCTTACCTGCGCCGGAGAAACCGATGACGGCGACGATGCGTCCGCGCTCCACCTGCGTCGTGATGCCGTCGAGAGCCGTCACCCGGCTCTTGCCGCGGGTGAACGTCTTGCCGACGTCGTGGAAGGCGACGGCGGGCGGGGTGGCACTCGCCGGCGCGGCGGCCTTCGTCAGTGTGGGGGAGGGGCCCGTCACTTCGATCCCTTCGCCTTGATCTGGGCCTCGAGGTTCGCGAGGATGCCCTGCACCTCGGAGGCGGAGTTGTTCACGAGGACGCTCGTGCCCTTCGTGCGCTCCTCGATGAGCTTCTCGACGCTCGGGTCGTGGTAGGCCTTGACGAACTTGGCGTAGTCGGCGTTGTCCTTGTCCGCGGCGCGCGCGACGACGACGTTGATGTACGGCTTCGACGAGGCCGCATGCGGGTCGTCCTTGAACAGGGCCTTGCTCGGGTCGAGCTTCGCGTCCGCGGCGAAGTTGTTGTTGACGATCGCGCCGTCGACGGACGGCAGCGCGGCCGCGGTCTGCTCGGCGTTGACCGCTGTGACGGTGACCTTCGAGGCGCCGGCGTCGATGTCGGCCGGGGTCGACAGCGAGGTGCCACCACCCTTGAGCTTCAGCAGTCCGGCGCTCTGCAGCAGCAGCAAGGCGCGCGCCTGGTTCGTCGGATCGTTGGGGATGGCGATCTTGCCGCCCTGGGGGAACTGGCCGACGCTCGTGTGCTTCTTCGAGTACAGCGCCAGCGGGACGATGTACGTCGCCCCGATGGGCGTGAGGTTCTGCTTCGCCTTGGTGTTGTAGTCGGCGAGGAATTGCAGGTGCTGGAACTGGTTGAGGTCGACCTGGCCCTCGGAGAGCGCGGGGTTGGCCTGGGTGTAATCAGAGAAGTTGACCGGTTCGATGTCGAGACCGTACTTGTCCTTGCCCACCTTGACGAGCTGGTTCCAGTACGGGTCCGACGCCTCCGTCGTGCCCACCTTGAGGTGGGTCAGCTTGTCGTCACTGCTCCCGCCGAGCACCTTGGCCCCGATGCCGGCGGCCAGCGCGACGACGAGGACGCCTGCGCCGATCGCAACGTACTTGCCGGTGTCGTTCTTCGGTTTCGGGGGCAGGGCGGTCGCGCCGTTCTCGGCGCTCGTGGCGTCATGCGTGGACGAGGTGGGCGTCGAGGTCTCGTCGGCGGGGGTGTGCTTGTCGGTCATGATCTCTCCTGGTGAGGCGGCAAGGATGCGAATGCGCGGGGCTGGCGCGGGTGCGCGGAGTCAGCGTGAAGGCGGGGCGCCGGGGTGGGGCGCGGTGCGCGGTGTCGTGCGGGGCATGCCTTTCGGGGCCTGGGCAGCGCAACGGAAGGCTCACGAGGATGCCGTCACGTTGGGTGCCGAGCGTGCTTGCCGCGTGGTCGACGCGGCCGGGTCATCACCTGGAGCACCCCGCCACGCGTGTGAGGGTTGCCGTCCGACCAGCCAGGGCTTTGCATCGGATCTCTTGACCAGCAGCGAGATTAGAGCCGCGCACGACAAAGCGTCAAGTTGTGGCACTGGAGATGAGACGTGGGCGAAGATTGTGACGTGCGACACGCGGCGTGGCTGATGCGGCGTCTTTCGCCGTCGAGGCTCGGGTGAGTGATTTCTTCACACAGCTTGGACGATCGTCTAGGTGGGTGATGAGTGTGACGTCGGCCACGCGCCGAGGGCCCCGGCGTCGTGTTCGACGACGCCCCACCCGGGCAGCACTTCGGTGACGTCCTGACTCAGCCGGACGCCACACGCTCGGCTGGTTCGAGCGTGCGGGCGGTCTTCCGCGGCGGCCACCCGAAGAATGACTTCCGCACGATGGGCACGTTCGTCAAGGTGCAGCGTCAGGTCGGCTCGTCGTGGGTCGACGTCCTCGACGACCACGACTGGGACACCTCGTACGTCTGGTCGCGCGAGGGCGTCTCGTACTCGCGATGCACCATGGAGCGGCGCATACGTCGCGGCACGCCCGCGAGCACGTATCGCCTCGTGCAGCAGGGCAGCTGGAAGAACGGCTGGAACGGCAAGGTCAGTGCCCATACCGGAACGAGCCGGGCCTTCCAGGTGCGCTGAGACGGCCGGTGCGCCGCGGTGGCCGGTTGATCGGCCGCCGGCTCAGCGGCCGCCGTGCATGTCGTCGTCAGCGTGGCGGGAGGACATCCGTCTGCGCGGGCAGGTCGGCGACGCCGACGGGGCACGTGACGCCCTTGAAGCCGTGGTTGCAGTAGCCGCCGGGGTGCTTGGACAGGTACTGCTGGTGGTACAGCTCCGCCGGCCAGAAGGGGCCCGCCTCGTCGGCCGGGCGCATCTCGGTCGTGATGGCGCCGCGGCCCGCGTCGTCGAGTGCCTCCTGGAAGAGCGCGGACGTCTCGCGGGCAGCGCGCTCCTGCTGCGGCGTCGTCCAGTAGATCGCCGAGCGGTATTGCGTGCCGACGTCGTTGCCCTGCCGGTTCGCGGTCGTCGGGTCGTGGTTCTCCCAGAACGCCTTGAGAAGCTCGCGTTCGGACACGCGCGACGGGTCGTAGGCCACCATGACCGTCTCGGTGTGGCCCGTGCCGCCGCCACAGACATCTTCGTACGTCGGCTCGGTGGCGTGGCCGCCCATGTACCCGACGGCCGTGGTGACGACGCCCGGAATCTTCCAGAAGATGCGTTCGGCGCCCCAGAAGCAGCCCATCGCGACGTACAGGGTCGCCGAGCCGTCGGGCAGTTCGGAGAACATCGGCACGTCGAGGACGTCGTGCAGGTCGCTCGCCTCGGGCGTTCGGGTGTGCTTTCGAGTGAACATGAGGTGCCTTTCCTCGGGTTCCGAGACAACACCGCCGGCGGTCGAGGCATTCCGGCCCGACCCTCCGCCGGCATGAACGGGTTGTCGCACGATCCAGGCGGACGCGCCGAAAAACCGGTTGCGTACGCAGCTGGTGCTGAGTGCAATGTCGCCATGCGCATTCGTCAGATCGGCCCGTCCGACCCGCTGTTCGACGCCTGGGCGCAGGTGTTCATGACGGTGGGCCACGAGCAGTGGGGCAAGCACACGATCGCCTACCCCGCCGACGAGCTGCGCGCCATGTGGGGCAAGGAATCCGAGACGCGTCATGCGTTCGTCGCCGTCGAGGGGGAAGCCTCGTGCGACGACGACGCCGTTGGGGGAGCAGCCGACATACAGGATGATGGCGTGGACACAGCAGCTGGCGTCGTCGGTGCCGCCGAGCTCGTCCTGCCGCGCCGCGACAACACCCACCTCGCGTTTCTCCACCTCGACGTGCCGGCTCCCGCGCGACGACGGGGTGTCGGCTCGGCGCTGCTCTCAGCCGCGGAGGAGATCATGCAGGACGAGGGACGTACGACGGTCCTCGTCGAGACGCAGACGCCCGTCGGCCAGCCTGACGCCGCAGGCGCCTTCCTCGCTGCCCGCGGGTTCGCCCAGGCCCAGACGTGCGTGCGCAACGCTCAGCGTCTGCCGGTCAGCGACGCCGTCGCCGCACAGATGCGTGCCGCCCTCGCGTTCGACGACGAGTATGTCGTCGAGACGGCCGTCGACGACCTCCCGTCGCAGTGGCTCGAGGAGCGGGCCCGTCTCGGAGCGATGATGTCGACCGACACCCCGCTCGGTGACGTTGCGATCGAACCGGAGACGTGGGATGCCGCGCGGGTGCGCGAGCTGTTCGACACCGCACGCGCTCAGGGCCGACGCGTCGTCGAGGCCGTGGCGTGGCACCGACCGACCGGGCAGATGGCCGCGTTCACGCACGTCAGCGTTCCCGCGGAGACGCCTTGGATCGCCTACCAGGACGACACCCTCGTCGAGGCCGCGCACCGTGGGCACCGGCTCGGCTACCGGGTCAAGGCTGCGGTGTCGCTGCTGCTGCCGCAGGTCGCGCCGGGCGTCGAGGTGCAGCGCACCTGGAACGACGAGACGAACACCCACGTGCTGCGGATCAACTCCGAGCTCGGCTACGAACGCGAGGGCACGATGATCGAATGGCAGAAGAGGCTTGCATGAGCCCGTCCGAGGCGCCCGTACGCGAGGTGCTCGGCATCGAGGTGACGCACGAGCAGCTGCTCCAGTGGCGCGCGTGGACGATGCCGGTCGAGCAGCCGTTCGTCGTGCCCCGCAGCGTCGCGCACGACCTCGGCCTGCGCGACGAGCCCGAGCGGGTGACGTTCGAGCTCAAGGACACGTTCCTGCTGTACGGCGTGGACGACCAAGCCATCTGCTGGCTCGATCGCGCGGCGGCGCGCGCCTTGCCGGCGTCTCTGAGGCGAGCGCAACCCACGCGTCACCTCTGGCGTAGCGGTGACGACGCGTCGGCCATCGCGCGCGACCTCGAGCGCGTCGTGGCATACGTCGTCGAGGGGCGGCGCGCGAGTCGTCATCGCGAGATCACCCAGCGGGCCTGGGCCGATATCGACGCCGTGCTGCCAGGCGCCCGTGAGATCGCGGGGACGTTCCCGCGCGCCAGCGGGCCCAACTGCTTCGGTGCCGTTCTCACCGCGGCCGGCGTGGACGGCGCACGTGAGGAGTGGATGCAGCGCGAGCCGATCGAGGCGTGGCTGCGAGAGCGGACGCGGTTGCTGCCGCGTCATGACACCGACGGCGGCCTTGGTGTCGTCCATGTCTGGCGCAACCCTGACGGCCTGATCGACCACGCGGCCGTCAGCCTGGGTGGTGGCTACGCGCTCCACAAGCCGTCGTGCGGATGGATGTCGCCGACCAAGGTGCTGACGACGCGGGAACTCATGGCGAGCGCCCGCGTTCCCGGGCGGCGCGTGCGCCGTCATCGTCTGCTGTGACGTCGTGATCGGGACGAATGGGCGGGGCGCGTGCGCACTCGGTAACCTGGGGCGCGTGACCGACGTGCTGACGATGCAAGATGCCCTGTTGACGCTGCAGAAGTACTGGACCGACCGCGGATGCATGGTCGTGCAGCCCTACAACACCGAGGTCGGTGCGGGGACGATGAACCCCAACACCGTCATGCGCGTGCTCGGGCCCGAGCCGTGGCACGTCGCGTACGTCGAGCCCTCCGTGCGCCCGGATGACAGCCGCTACGGCGAGAACCCGAACCGGCTGCAGACGCACACGCAGTTCCAGGTCATCCTCAAGCCCGACCCGGGCAACCCGCAGGAGCTCTACCTCGGCTCGCTCGAGGCGCTCGGCATCGACCTCGACGCGCACGACGTGCGCTTCGTCGAGGACAACTGGCAGCAGCCCGCCATCGGCGCGTGGGGCCTGGGTTGGGAGGTCTGGCTCGACGGCATGGAGGTCACGCAGTTCACATACTTCCAGCAGGTCGTCGGGCAGAACCTCGAGCCTGTCGCCGTCGAGCTGACGTACGGCATGGAGCGCATCCTCATGGCGCTTCAGGGCGTCACGCACTTCAAGGACATGGCGTACGCCGAGGGCATCAGCTACGGCGAGGTGTTCGCGCAGAACGAGTACGAGATGTCGCGCTACTACCTCGACGACGCCGACGTCGACGCGGCCCGCGCGTTCTTCAAGGAGTACACCGACGAGGCTCAGCGCCTCATCGACGCGCGCCTGCCGGTGCCGGCGTGGACGTACGTGCTCAAGAGCTCGCACGCGTTCAACATCCTCGACAGCCGCGGCGCCGTCTCCACGACGGAGCGTGCGCGCTCGTTCTCCCTCATGCGCCGCCTCGCTCGCGAGACCGGTGCACTGTGGAGCGAGCGTCGCGCCGAACTCGGTCACCCGCTGCTCAAGGGCGACGCGGCGACCTCACGCGTGCGTGAGCTGGCGGAGGCGGCCGCGTCGGCGCCCAACATCACCCAGCCCGTCGAGAAGCCCGAGCCGGCGCCCACCGCAGCCGAACTCGGCGACGCGCGGCAGACGTTCGCGTTCGAGATCGGCGTCGAGGAGATGCCGCCGCACGTGCTCGACGCGACGATTCCCGCCGTGCGCGAGGCCGTCACGTCGGCGCTCGCCAGCACCCGCCTCGAGCACGGCGACGTCGCCGTCGTCGGCACGCCGCGCCGCATCGTCGTCACCGTGCCCGGGGTCAGCGCGCACGAGCCGGACTCCGAGACCCTCGCGAAGGGCCCGAAGGTCGCGGCCGCCTACAAGGACGGCGCGCCGACGAAGGCCCTCGAGGGCTTCGCGCGCGGCAAGGGCGTCTCCGTCGACGACGTCGTCACCGCCGAGTTCGACGGTGCCCAGCACGTCGCCGTCAAGCAGACGCAGACGGGGCGCGGTGTGCTCGAGGTGCTCGGGGAGATCGTCGCCGACGTCGTCTCCGGCCTACGCAGCGACAAGAACATGAAGTGGAACGACCCGCAGCTGACGTTCAGCCGCCCGATCCGCTGGGTCGTCGCGCTGTGGGGCAAGCACGTCGTCCCCGCGACGGTGGGCTCACTCACCACGGGCCGCACGACGTACGTCGCGCGCACCGCAGCGCAGCCGCACGTCGACGTCGCCGCT
>NZ_LSJT01000149.1:0-37029 GCF_001556795.1 Dermacoccus sp. CCH2-D9 | reverse complement strand
GGGCGAGCCGCCGTTCGGGCGCGGCCCGATGCCGGCGGTGCTCGACCGCGTGACGCGTGGTCAGGCGAACCTCGACGGCGTCGACGCGCGGCTGCGGCCCCTGCTCGCCGCCGCGCTCAGCCCGGTGCCGGAGGAGCGACCGTCGGCCCAGCAGGTCATCGAACAGATGGAGCGGTACGCGCGCGGCGAACCGACGACGTACGTGCCGGTGCGACGCACGGCCGATGCGCGCGCCGCTCGCCCCGAACGGCAGCGACCCCGCCCCGACGCGACGGCCGTGCTCGGCCGTCCGGACGCCACGCGCGTCGCGCCGGTGACGCCGCCACCGGTGAGTGCGGGGCCGACGGACGCCGAGCGTGCCCAGCAGGGCGCGCCGGTGCGTCAGGGCGCCCAGGGGTATGCCAACCCGAGCCCGTACGGCTCCGCGCCCGTTCCGCCCGCGCCGAAACCGCAGTCGCGCCCGGGCGAACACGACCCGCGCATCAACCTGCCGCATCGATCGGGAACGCTGCAGGCGATCTTCGTCCTGTGGTTGGGCGTGACGGCGCTCGTGCCCGTCGTCGGGCTCGTGCTGCTCGTCGTGTGGAACCTCGCCGCGCGCTTCAGCGACTCCACGATCACCCAGACCGTCCTGCGACGCTACGAGGCCGGACGACGACGCAGCGACGGCGCGGTCGCCGTCGCGAGTGCGCCGTGGCACGCGTTGCGCGCGACGCTGTCGACGCTGTTCGCCCTCATCCTGCCGACCGTCGTCTTCGCCTGCGTCGCGGCGCTCGTCGGCATCGGCTGGGTGGCCGTGCGCGGCGGCGTGCCGCGCGTGTGGTGGGCGCTGCCGCTCGTGCTCGGCGCAGGCGCCGCGCAGCTCTCGCTGTGGCGAGGCGCCGGTTCGGTCGGCTACCGGCGCGGTTCGCGCTCGCTCGTGCGCGGCCTCGTGCCGCAGAACGCGACGCGCATCGTCGCGGGCATCGCCGTCGGCCTCGGCCTGTTCATGCTGGTCGGCTCGTTCCTGCAGCAGGGCGACATCTCGTGGTTCCCGTTGACGGGCGGCATCGACGACCCGCTGGCGCGGTACGCGCCGAGCGTGCATCGCTGAGTCGATGCACCACAGCGCGTCCACAGCGCGCGCCGAGGGATCGTCACGTTCGGCGTCCTAGGATCACAGAATGGGTCAGTACGGACGAGAGCACGGCACGACGGGGCCCAACCCGATCTCCGAGAACACGCAGCCGGTCCTGGCGCCGCGGATGCGGTTCCTGCGCAGCGAACCGGTCACCGAGCCGCTGCCCATCGCCGATGCGCTGAAGAACACTCCCTACCGCGACCCGAACGTCCTCGCGGGAGTCAGCGACGACTCGGCCCAGTACAAGGCGCTCGACATCGCCGTGCGCGTGGGGGAGTTGTTGCTGCGCTGCGGGGCGAGCACGCGTGACGTCGAGTCGAGCGTCGTCGCCGTCGCCGCATCGGCGGGGCTGCGCCGTCTCGAGGTCGACATCACGAACCAGGCGCTGCTGCTGCAGACGCCGTCACCGCATCCGGGCCATCCGCCGCTGACGATGCTGCGCGTCGCCCGTTCGTCGACGCGTGACTTCTCCCGGCTGACGGCCGTGCACCAGTTCGTCGAGCGCCTCGTCGCGGGCGGCATGGATCTCGACGAGGCGACGAAGCAGTTGCGGCGCATCCAGCGGATGCCGCGGCTGTACCCGCGATGGCTCGTCTCGGTCGCGTTCGGTGGTCTCGCCGCGTCGGTCGCGACGATCCTCGGTGGTAGCTGGATGGCCGTCGCCGTCGCGTTCGTGTCGGCGATCATCGTCGACCGCATCGGGCGCGTGCTGAGCAACCTGGGGGTGCCGAGCTTCTACTCGGCGGCCGCCGGCGGACTCGCCTCGACGATGCTCGCGTGGCTCGCGTACATGTCGCACCAGAGTCATCTCGTCGGCGAGTTCGTCGCCACCCACCTGCCCGGCTCGATGACGATGGCCGACTTCGCGTACGCGATCTCGGGCGGCATCGTCGCGCTGCTGCCCGGTCGTCAGATGGCGTCCGCGGTCGAGGACGCCGTCACCGGTTATCCCGTTACCGCCTCCGGGCGCGTGCTGACGGTGATCCTCGCCTGCGCGGGCATCACGGTCGGCGTCGGTGCGGGGTTGTCCTTGACGCTGAGTCTCGACAACGCCCTCGACCTCGGGCTCCAGTCGCCCGGGGTGCTGCGTTACGACTCGCCGTCGACGACCTTTCTGCTCCAGGTTGCCTGCGGCGCGCTCGGCGCGGTCTGCTCGGCCGTGACGATGCGTTCGCGTGTCCGGATGCTCGTGCCGACGGCCGTCATGGGCGCCCTGGGCGTGGGCGGCGTGACGTTCCTCGTCAGCTCCATCGGCCTCGGCGCGACGACGGCGACCGCGATGGCCGCGACGGCCGTCGGGTTCTGCGCGCGACTGCTCGCGCTGCGCCTCGGCGCCCCCGCGCTCGTGCTCGTCATGCCCGCGGTCTCGCCGATGCTGCCCGGCCTGCGCATCTTCCGCGGCATGTACGAGTCCGTGTCGGGTTCACTGCTCGGAGCGACGCGCGTGGCGCAGTCCGGGGTCGGGGTGACGACGATGCTCGGCGCCGTCGGGATCGCCCTCGCGCTGAGCACGGGGGCGCTTCTCGGGGACGTGCTGTCGGCGCCTTTCGACCGCCCGATCGTGCAGCGCCGCAGGGCTCGTCGCCGCTGACGGGCGGGGGGTTCTCGCGCGCGGCGACGGCGGGGGCCGCGGTGATTCACATTTTGTGACGTAGGTCGCGTAACGTTCTCCTCGCTGAGGCGATGTCGTGAGTGTCGCCCAAGCGGCTCACAACTCAACACACCAAGAATTCGCGGGCAGCGCCAACGCCAAACCTCGTCGGGCGCCGCTTCATTCGCACCGTGCGAACCGCAGACGAGGGTGGGGGACCCACTCGTGGCACTCGTTGAGTGCCTTGGGGTGAAGCCGGTCCCGAACCGGCCGAGCACCTGACCGCTCGAACCCGACAGCTCACCTCACCGGCGTCGTCAGGAAAGGAAACACCTCCATGGGTTACACCCCGAAGCACTCCGCTCCCTCCGACTCGACCATGGGTCGCAAGGCTGCGGGCGTCGCCCTCGTCGGTGCCGCCACCGTCGGCGCCGGCGTCACGAGCGCCACCACCGCCTCGGCTGCACCGGCCGGTTCGGTCTGGGACCGCGTCGCCGCCTGTGAAGCGGGCGGCAACTGGCACATCAACACGGGCAACGGCTTCTACGGCGGCCTGCAGTTCACGCAGCAGACGTGGGCCGGCTTCGGTGGCACGCAGTACGCCGCTCGCGCCGACCTCGCCACGCGCGAGCAGCAGATCGCGATCGCCCAGAAGACCCTAGCCGTCCAGGGCCCCGGCGCCTGGCCTGTGTGCTCCGTGCGCGGTGGCCTGACCCGCGCCAACGGTGGCAGCACCGCTGCGGCTCCTGCCGCTGCGGCCGCGAACACGCAGGTGTCGCGTTCCACCGCTCGTTCTGCCGTCAAGGCTCCCGCCGCGACGTCCGGCAAGCTCGCCGTCGACGGCATCCTCGGTCGCCAGACCGCTCGCTCGCTGCAGGCCTGGGTCGGCACGTACCGTGACGGCATCGTCGGCCCGCAGACGAAGATGGCCCTCCAGCGCACGGTCGGCACGACGCCCGACGGCATCATCGGCCCCCGCACGGTCGCCGCGCTGCAGTCGAAGCTCGGCATCTCCCAGGACGGCGCGACGTACCTCAACGCCCGCACCGTCCGCGCCCTGCAGGCGCACCTGAACAACCACTGATCGCGCGTCTGATCGCCTGATCGACGACGAGGGCCCCACCGCTTCGAAGCGGTGGGGCCCTCGTCGTGTGCCCTGGCCGGGCAGGCGGGCGGTGAGAGCTGGAGATGGGACTCGAACCCACAACCACCTGTTTACAAGACAGGTGCGCTACCGATTGCGCCACTCCAGCACACTGCCGGTATCGGCAGCCCTGTGATCTTATACGAGGCGGGTCGCGATGCCCGTCCCGTCGGGCGACGACCTACGATGAGGGCATGAATCTCAAGCCTGCAGCAGACGTCGAAACCGCACCCGTCGCCGCCCTCGGTCTCCTCGGCGGTTACCTCACCGCCCGTGAGACGGGCATCCGTCCGCTCGGGGGTGTCGTGCTCGCGCTCGCCGGTGGGTACGCGGGCCGCACGTGGCTCGCCAAGGGCGGCGCGGCCCAGACGGCGGCGCTGACCGCCGTGTACGTCGGCGGGTTCGGCGCCTCGCACCCGCTCGCGAAGAAGATCGGCGCGTGGCCGTCCGTCGTCGGGGTGGCGGCACTGTCGGCGGCGGCGTCGTACGTCCTGATCGACCGCCACTGAGCGGGCCCGCCCCCGAGGCTCGGCCTGCCTGAGTGCGCGGGGATACACTGACGTGTTTTGTTCGACGGCCGCGACGAGGTGAGGAGTGGCATGCCCGGCTCCCTCACGCCTGCCGAGCGTTCGATGCGCGACCTGACGCCGTCGCGTGACGACTTCTCGCTGAGCACCACCGAGCCGCCGCCCCGCTTCGTGAGGGCGCTCGTGCGCCCGCTCGGTGGCCGCCCAGCGCTACTCATCGAGTTGTTCCTGTTCTGGATGTTCTTCCAGTACTTCACGTTCGCGCAGGAGCACATCCGCGGAGAGCACGACGAATCGGTCCGGCATGCGCACCGCCTGTTCGACCTGGAGCAGTGGCTGCGCATCGACATCGAACGATGGCTCAACTCATCGCTCGCCGAGGTGCCCGTCCTCGCGCAGGGCGCCGGGTACTACTACGGCATGGTGCTCGCGACGGTGCCCATCGCGCTCGCGTGGGCCTGGTGGATGAACCCGGACGGGTTCCGGCGCCTCAGACGGTTGCTCATCGCGATGACGCTGCCCAGCCTGCTCGTGTTCTGGTTGCTGCCGATGGCCCCGCCCCGGTTTGCCGTCGACGGCATGATCGACATCAACGCCGTCTACAACATCATGGGCGGTCGCCTCGCGCGTGACCCGTCGCAATCGGCCAACCTGTACGCCGCGATGCCGAGCCTGCACTGCGCCTGGTCCACCTGGGTCGCCTACGTCGTGTACGACACGTGGAAGCGGCGCCGGCCCGTGTGGGCCCGCGCCGCCTGGCTCTACCCGCTCGTCACGTACTGGGACGTCATGGCGACGGGCAACCACTTCGTCCTCGACGTCGTCGGTGGCATCGCACTCTTCTGTTTCGGTCTTCTGTACGTCAACCTGCTGCGCGGGGCCGAGGTGAAGATCTGGGACGAGGACCCGGGGTTCACTTCGGCGGCATACGCAGCGCACCGTCGAGACGAATGACCTCACCGTTGAGCAGCGGGTTCGCGACGATGTGCTCGACGAGTGCCGCGTACTCGCTCGGGCGGCCGAGGCGCGAGGGGTGCGGCACGACCTTGCCGAGCGATTCGCGCGCCGCTTCCGGCAGCCCCGCGAGCATCGGCGTCTCCATCGTGCCGGGCGCGATCGTCATGACGCGGATGTGGCTGTCGGCGAGGTCGCGCGCGGCGGGGAGCGTCAGCCCGACGATGCCGCCCTTGCTCGAGGCGTAGGCCGCCTGACCGATCTGGCCGTCGTAGGCGGCGGCGCTGGCCGTCATGACGATGACGCCGCGGTCACCGTGCGCGTCCGGTGCGCCGTCGTCGGTGGGGGAGGGCTCGTTCGCGACCATCGCCTCGGCGGCCAGACGCAGCAGGTTGAAGGTGCCGACGAGGTTGATGTCGATGACGGTGCGGTACTTCTCGAGCGCGTGGACGCCGTTCTTGCCGAGCACGCGCCCCGGGGTGCCGACCCCGGCGCAGGCGACGGCGATGCGCAGCTCACCGAGTTCGGCGGCGGCGTTGACGCCCTGGCGCACCTGCTCCTCGTCGCGCACGTCGGTGGGGACGAACAGGGCGCGCTCGCCCAGGTCGTCGGCGACGGCCTGGCCGTTCGAACTCGGTAGGTCGGCGATGACGACGGCCGCGCCGTCGGCGTGCAGGCGGCGGGCGGTGGCCTCGCCGAGGCCCGAGCCGGCACCGGAGATGAGAGCGACGGTGTGCTGCGTGATCTTCATGTGACGCACTCTAACGAGCGGTGCGAATGAAATGTGGGGTGGGTCACCCTCGTTCCCGCGGCGCCTGGCTCGTCGTGTCGCTCCGACGACGCGGCGGCCCCGCCTCCGTGCGCCCAGATGCACCTGCGTGCAAGAGCACCCGGGTGCAACTGGGCGCAAGAGGGTCCGGCGAGGCCGTCGCGATGGTGCAGGAGGGCAGGAGGAGCTCGCGCGCTGGGGCTCAGCGGTACAGCGTGACGTCGGTGGCCTTGACGCTCGCTGCGACGTGCGAGCCGCGGTGCAGGCCGAGTTCGGTGACGGCCTCGAGCGTCACGTCGGCCACGAGATCGGCCGCGACGCCTGCGTCACCCCGCAGGTGCACGCGGGCCGACGTCCCGGTGTGCTCGATCTGCTGCACGACGAGCGGCCAGGTGTTGCGAGGCGATCCGGCGGGCACCTCGCGCCACAGCGAGACCGCGGTCGGCGCGAAGGCCGCGAACGCCCGCTCGCCCGACGGCGGCACGTCGGCGGCCATGATGCGGGCGCCACCCGGTCTCGTGATGGCGCGACCGTCGCTCGTCCCTCGCCACAGGTTGAGGCCGACGACGCGGGCGGCGAACGCCGTGCGCGGATAGCGCACGACCTCCTGCGGCGGGGCGAGCTGCGTCACGCGCCCGGCTTCGAGGAACAGCAGCCGGTCGGCGAGCGTCAGTGCCTCCAGCGGGTCGTGAGTGACGAGCAGGGTGACGGCGTCGGTGCGCGCGAGGCGCTCGCCGAGCAGCGCGCGCAACTCGTCGCGGCCGCTCTGGTCGATGGCCGAGAGCGGCTCGTCGAGCAGCAGCACCCGAGGGTCGAGGGCCAGTGCGCGGGCCAGAGCGACGCGTTGTGCCTGGCCTGACGACAACTCGTGCGGACGGCGGCTCGCGAGGTCGGCGATGCCCACCTGCTCGAGCTCCTGCCGCGCACGACGGCGCGCTGCGGAGCGCGCTACGCCCCGCGCCCGCAGCCCGAACGCGATGTTCTCGAGGGCGTCGAGATGGCCGAAGATGTCGCCCGCCGCGGTCATGAGACCCACCTGACGGCGGCCGGGGGGCACGGCGTGACCGCGCCCGTCGTCCCAACAGGCTTCCCCGACGCGCAGCTCACCGCTCGTGAGATGTTCGAGGCCGCTGATGCCGGCCACGAGCGTCGACTTGCCGCTGCCGTTGGGGCCGAGCACCCCGAGCACCTCGCCCGGAGCGCACGTGAACGCGGCCTCGAGCTCGAACGAGCCGCGCCGCATCGTGCCGGCGAAGCTCAGCCCCTCCGGTTCGGGCGTCTCAGGCGGTTCGGGCGAGGAAGACGGGTTCATCGCGCACCGCTCCAGCGTCCGCGCAGCACGGCGAGCACGACGAGGCAGATGCCGAGCATGAGGGCCGCGAGGGCGGTGGCGGCGTCCTGACTGATGTCGAGCGCCTGATACACCGCGAGGGGGCCCGTCTGGGTCGTGCCGGGGAAGCTGCCGGCGAAGGTCATCGTCGCCCCGAACTCACCGAGAGCGCGTGCCCAGGAGAGCGTCAACCCCGCGAGCAGGCCGGGCGCCGCCATCGGGATGAGGACGCGGCGCAGCGTGTACCAGCGGCTCGCGCCGAGCACGGTGGCGGTGCGCGCCCACCGAGCGTCGATGCCGCGGAACGCGCCTTCGGCGGCGACGACGAAGAACGGCATCGCGACGAACGTCTCGGCCAGCACGACGCGCACCCACGAGTAGGGCAGCGACGTGCCGAAGCTGTCCTGCAGCACCGTGCCGATGAGGCCGCCGCGCCCCCACGCGTCGAGCAGGGCGACACCGGCGACGACGGGCGGCAGCACGAGGGGGACCGTGACGAGTGCCCGCAGCCACGCGGCGGCACGCCCCCGCAGGCGTGAGAGCCACCAGGCGAGAGGGGTGCCGAACAGTGCGGACAGGGCTGCCGTCGTCGTCGTGGTGCGAAGCGACAGCAGGAGAGCTTCGCGTGTGCCGGCGGTCTGCAGGTCGGCGGCGAAGTGCGACCAGCGCACCTCCAGCAGCAGCGCAACGAGCGGGACGACGACGAACGCGACCGCGACCGCTGCGAACACCCCGAGCACCACACCGCCGGCATCGGGGGCGCGGCGGGTGGGGCTCGTTCTGCTGGCGCTGGGGGCGCTCACGTCAGCTCGGCGAGCCGAACCCGGCGTCGCTCAGCACCTTGCGGCCCTCGGCGCCGGTGATGAGCTGCACGAACTGCTTGGCGTACTCGTTGTTGCTCCACGTCGCGATCGGCAGCGTCGTCTTGACGTTCGAGCCGGACGCGATATCGACGCCCGTCACCTTGTCACCGGCGGCCTTGACGTCCGTGCGGTACACGACCGCGGCGTCCGCGTCACCGGAGGAGACCTTCGCGAGCGTCGACTTGACGTTCTGCTCGTAACTGACGACGTGCGCGTGGACGTTCGCCTTCGCCAGCGCCTTGTCGGCGGCGCGCCCGCACGGCACGGTCTTGGCGCACAGCACGGTGCTGACCTTCGCGAGGCTCGCGAGGTCGGTGACGTGGCCCGGGTTGCCCTTGGGCGTCGCGATCTCGAGTTCGTTCGTCGCGAAGTCGGTCCAGGTCTTGCCCTGCGTGATGTCGGCCGGCATCGTCTTGGGCGTCGTCGTGTCGGCCATGGCGACGACGTCGGCCGGTGCACCACCCTTGAGTTGGCGCACGATGTCCTGGCTGCCTGCGAAGCTCATCTTGATCTCGACGCCGGGGTGGTTCTTCTCGAAGTCCTCGGCGAGCTTGGTGAAGCTCTCGGTGAGCGAGGCCGCGGCGAGGACGGTGATGGTCTTGCTCGAGCTCGCCGTGGGCGAGGAGCTGCCGGCGGCGTTCGAGCCCGACGAGTTCGTGCTGCTCGACCCGCCGCAGCCGGACAGACCCAGCACGGCGGCGGATGCGGTGGCGGCGGTCGCCGTCGTGAGGGAACGATTCATCCTCGTGGCCTTCTGTCTCTCGGTCGGCTGATCGGATCGGTTCTCGGGGCGAGGACGCCGGGGTGGTCAGGCCCGTCGGAACAGCTCGGCGGCGACGCTCGGGTCGATCGGCATCGGGTGGGGGCGTTTCGCCTCACGCCCGTCACCCGAGCTCGTGCCGCGCAGGCGGCGTTCGATCCACGGGCCGAAGTATTCCTTCGACCACTCGGCGTTCTCCGCCAGGCGCTGACGGGCTGGCTTCGGTTCGAGCGGCGGGAGCAGGTCGAGCCAGTCGCCCTCGGTCGGCAGGCCCAGCGTCCACGCCGCCTGCTGCGCGACACGGCGGTGGCCCTCGGGGGACAGGTGCAGGCGGTCGGCACCCCACATGCGCATGTCCCGCAGTGCACGCATGCCCCACACGTCGAGCACGTAGCAGTCGTGTCGCTGCGCGATGCCCCACAGGTTCGCGATGTGCCAGCTGATGCGCGGTCGCAAGCGGGTCATGATCTTCGAACCCGTGGGGTTGACCATCGTCGCGAGCATGACGTCGGCTCCGGCGTCCTTGAGGCGGACGACGGCGGCCTCGAGCTGATCGGCAACGTCGTCGAGGTCGACGTTCGGGCGCATGATGTTGTTGCCGCCGCCGACCATGCTGACGAGGTCGGGCTGCATCGCGAGCGCGGCGTCGAGCTGCGGGCCGACGACGTCGGCGAGCAGCTTGCCCCGGATCGCGAGGTTCGCGTACTCAAATGCGTGCCCCGCGCCGTCGGCGACCTGAGCGAGGTCGACGGCGAGCCGGTCGGCCCAGCCGAGGTAGGCGTTGTCCTGACGCGGGTCGGGGTCGCTCATGCCCTCGGTGAAGGAGTCACCGATGGCGACGTAGCGCCGCCACGTCCGCTCGTGGCCGCTGCGGGCCGCGGGCGCCTCTTCGGCGGTACGGGTGTCGGGGGTCGTGTCTGTCACGGGATGCGCCAATCGATCGTGTGCGTGCCGAGTTCTTCGAGCAGGGCGTTGGTGCGGCTGAACGGCTTGCTGCCGAAGAAGCCGCCGCGGGCCGACAACGGTGAGGGGTGGGCCGACTCGACGGTCGGCGTGTCGCCGAGGTGCGGCGCGAGTGAGCGCGCGTCGCGCCCCCACAGGATGGCGACGAGGGGCTGCTCGCGCTCGACGAGCGCGTTGATCGCCGTCGCGGTGACGTGCTCCCAGCCCTTGCCGCGATGGCTCGCCGGCTTGCCGGGCTGCACCGTCAGGACGCGGTTGAGCAGCAGCACCCCCTGATCGGTCCACGCCGACAGGTCACCGTGCTCGGGTGGGGTGATATCGAGGTCGTCGTGCAGTTCGGTGTAGATGTTCGCGAGGCTGCGGGGGATGGGCCGCACGTCGGGTGCGACGGCGAAGCTCAGGCCGATCGGGTGCCCGGGCGTCGGGTACGGATCCTGGCCGACGACGAGGACGCGCACCTCGTCGAACGGCTGCGTGAACGCGCGCAGCACGGCGTCGCCCGCAGGCAGGTAGCCGCGCCCCGCGGCCACCTCGTCACGCAGGAACGCCCCCGCGGCGGCGATGTGCTCGGCGGCGGGCGCGAGGGGTTCGACCCAGCTCGGGTGGACGAGTTCGTCGTACGGACGAGGCATGTGTCCAACCTATCGCGCGGGTCTGACAACCCGCCCCGAGCGCGGTTGGAACGGGCCGGGCGGCCTCGTATCCTGAGCGGATGGCCATGATCGAGACCCCCGCGGGTGCCCACGTGCCCGGTGACGCCGACGCGCCCGGGCTGAGCGAGCGCGACCGTGCGATGCTCGCCTTCGAACGCGAGTGGTGGAAGCTGCCCGGCGCCAAGGAAGCGGCGATCAAGGAGCGCTTCGGGCTGACGAGCACGCAGTACTACCAGCAGCTCAACAAGCTCGCCGACACCGAGGCGGCGCCCGCCGCGGATCCGTTGCTCGTCAAGCGGATCCAGCGACGCCGCGCGGGGCGTCGACGCACCGTCTGAACCGCGGCTCAGCGCGCCGCCACGTCCCCGCATGTCGCCGCTCTCGTGGCGCCGCAGCCCATCTTGGCAGCCGCACGACAGACGTCGGGGTGCCGCTATGAGCGAACAACACGCGGGTGCGTGCGCGGAGGGTTTGCACTCGGTGGGGGCGAGTGCTAATCATGGGGTTAGCACTCTGATCGTGAGAGTGACAAAAGCCTGACTGCAGCAGTGAGGGTTCGGGGCGCGCCGACATGACCGGCGCGTGATCGGGCCCGTCCGTCGCGGGCGCTGATGTGGTCGATCCGAACGTCACGTGGAGGAACCACAGCCATGGCCAAGACCATTGCTTTCGACGAGGAGGCCCGTCGCGGCCTCGAGCGCGGCATGAACACGCTCGCCGACGCCGTGAAGGTGACCCTCGGCCCCAAGGGCCGCAACGTCGTGCTGGAGAAGAAGTGGGGCGCCCCCACGATCACCAACGACGGTGTCTCGATCGCCAAGGAGATCGAGCTCGAGGACCCGTACGAGAAGATCGGCGCCGAGCTCGTCAAGGAAGTTGCGAAGAAGACCGACGACGTCGCCGGTGACGGCACGACGACGGCCACCGTCCTCGCCCAGGCGATGGTGCGCGAGGGTCTGCGCAACGTCGCGGCCGGCGCGAACCCGATGGCGCTGAAGCGCGGCATCCAGACGGCCGTCGACGCCGTCAGCAAGCAGCTGCTCGAGCACGCCCAGGAGATCGAGACGAAGGAGCAGATCGCTGCGACCGCGTCCATCTCCGCCGCTGACCCGCAGATCGGTGAGCTCATCGCCGAGGCGATGGACAAGGTCGGCAAGGAAGGCGTCATCACGGTCGAGGAGTCGAACACGTTCGGCCTCGACCTCGAGCTGACCGAGGGCATGCGCTTCGACAAGGGCTACATCTCGGGCTACTTCGTCACCGACACCGAGCGCATGGAGGCCGTCCTCGACGACCCGTACATCCTCATCGTCAACTCGAAGATCTCGAACATCAAGGACCTGCTGCCCGTCCTGGAGAAGGTCATGCAGTCCGGCAAGCCCCTCGCGATCATCGCCGAGGACGTCGAGGGCGAGGCCCTGTCGACGCTCGTCGTCAACAAGATCCGCGGCACGTTCAAGGCCGTCGCCGTCAAGGCTCCCGGCTTCGGCGACCGCCGCAAGGCGATGCTCGGTGACATCGCTATCCTCACGGGCGGCCAGGTCGTCTCCGAGGAGGTCGGCCTCAAGCTCGAGTCGACCGAGCTCGACATGCTCGGCCGCGCCCGCAAGATCGTCGTGACGAAGGATGAGACGACGATCGTCGAAGGTGCTGGCGACGACGAGCAGATCAAGGGCCGCGTGGCGCAGATCCGCGCCGAGATCGAGAACTCCGACTCCGACTACGACCGCGAGAAGCTGCAGGAGCGCCTCGCGAAGCTCGCCGGCGGCGTCGCCGTCATCAAGGCGGGTGCCGCGACGGAGGTCGAGCTCAAGGAGCGCAAGCACCGCATCGAGGACGCTGTGCGCAACGCGAAGGCAGCCGTC
This sequence comes from Dermacoccus sp. CCH2-D9, assembly GCF_001556795.1. Lineage (NCBI taxonomy): Bacteria > Bacillati > Actinomycetota > Actinomycetes > Micrococcales > Dermacoccaceae > Dermacoccus > Dermacoccus sp. CCH2-D9. The sequence goes on along the minus strand of NZ_LSJT01000149.1, from coordinate 24,490 downwards.
GAGGAGGGCATCGTTGCCGGTGGTGGCGTCGCGCTCATCCAGGCGACGAAGGACGCCGAGTCGGCCTTCTCCGCTCTCGAGGGCGACGAGGCGACGGGTGCGAACATCGTTCGCGTCGCTGCCGAGGCTCCGCTCAAGCAGATCTCGACGAACGCGGGCCTCGAGCCGGGCGTCATCGTCGAGAAGGTGCGCTCGCTTCCCGCCGGTCAGGGTCTGAACGCTGCGAGCGGTGAGTACGTCGACATGATCGCCTCGGGCATCATCGACCCGGCGAAGGTGACGCGTTCGGCGCTGGAGAACGCTGCGTCCATCGCGGCGCTGTTCCTCACGACCGAGGCCGTCATCGCTGACAAGCCGGAGAAGAACGCCGGCGCTGACGCTGCGGCGGGCATGGACGGTGGCATGGGCGGTATGGGCTTCTGACAAAAGCACGTACGCCACGGCTGGCGCCCCCCGAGCGAATGCGAGGACGGGGGCCGGCCGGAGCGGAGTGTGAGGAAGAAGCCCGAGAGAGCATGGGCTTCTGAGAAAGCCCGCCTCCACGGGCTGACGCCCGCCTGAGTGAATGCTCGGGCGGGCGTCAGCCTTTTGTCGTCCAGGGAGCACTTCCTCTCGCGATGTTGCCCGGGATTCGGGGCGCCGCGCCTCGAATCGCGGGGCAACATCGAGGCGGTTGACATGCGCATCTGCGCATATGAAACTAAGTGCATGTCGTTGCAGCATGCGTTGCTCGTGTCCCTCGCCGAGCGCGAGGCGAGCGGGTATGACCTGACGCGGCGCTTCGACCGTTCGCTCGGGTTCTTCTGGAGCGCGACGCACCAGCAGATCTACCGCGTCCTCGCCAAGATGGCGGACGCAGGCCTCGTCGAGGTCCGCACCGAGGCGGGCGAGGGGCGCCCCGACCGTCGCGTCTACACGATCGCCCCGGCCGGTCGTGCGGAACTACTCGCGTGGACGCGCACACCCACCCCGAGCGAGACGCTGCGCTCCGAGTTCGCCGTCAAGGTGCGCGGCATGCGCTTCGGCGACGCGGACGCCGTCGTCGCCGACATCCGCCGTCATCGCGACGAGCACGCCGCCCAGCTCGCCTACTTCGAGGCCAACTGCGCGAGGCACTACCCCGATCCGTCATCCCTCAGCGACGAGGAGCGTCCGACCTACGCCGTCCTGCGCGGGGGAATCCGCACCGAACGCGCCATGCTCGAGTGGTGCGACGAGATGGTGGCGCTGCTGAGCGGCGAGACGCTGCCCACCCCCTGCGTGCAAGTGCATCCGGGTGCCCCTGCACGCAGGGGTGAGGACGGTGATGAGGACGGAAACCTGAACGTGGACGTCGACGGGAACCTCGCGGCGAGCGTCGCCGTGGACGACAGACCGCATGGCGTGAACGACAGACCGCACGACAACGAACGCACCCCACCACCCGGGAGAACACGATGAGTTACGAGCACCTGCTCAGCCCCCTCGACGTCGGCGGCATCACGCTGAAGAACCGCGTCATGATGGGCTCGATGCACACCGGTTTCGAGGACAAGGCCAAGGACTTCCCGCAGCTCGCGCGCTACTTCGCGGCACGTGCGGAGGGCGGCGTCGCGCTCATGGTGACGGGTGGTTTCGCGCCTAACATCACCGGCCAGCTCGGGCCGATGGGTTCGATGCTGACGGCGAAGCGGCAGCTCGGGCGGCACAAGCTCGTCACCGACGCCGTCCACGAGCACGACGGGCGCATCGTCATGCAGATCCTGCACGCGGGCCGCTACGGCTACACGCCCTGGAGCAAGAGCGCGTCCAACAAGAAGTCGCCGATCACGCCGTTCGGCACGCGCGCGATGAGCACGAAGGACGTCGAGAAGACGATCCGCGACTACGCGAACTCGGCGCGCCTCGCGAAGGAGGCCGGCTACGACGGCGTCGAGATCATGGGCTCCGAGGGCTACCTCATCAACCAATTCCTCGCCGCCCGCACGAACGACCGCACCGACCGTTTCGGTGGCTCCGCCGAGAAGCGCATGACGCTGCCGCGCGAGATCGCGCGCGCCGTCCGCGATGCCGCCGGCGACGACTTCCTCGTCCTGTACCGCATCTCCGTGGCCGACCTCGTCGACAACTCCCAGACGTTCGAGGAGATCGCGACGCTCGCGCAGCACCTGCAGGGTGACGTGTCGATGTTCAACTCCGGCATCGGCTGGCACGAGGCGCGCATCCCGACGATCGTGACGTCGGTGCCGCGCGCCGCGTTCGCGTGGGCGACGGGCAAGCTGCGCGCCGAGGTCGACATCCCCGTCATCGCGAGCAACCGCATCAACACCCCCGAGGTGGGCGAGCAGATCATCGCGGACGGTCTCGCGGACATGGTCTCGATGGCGCGTCCGCTGCTCGCGGACCCCGACTTCGTCAAGAAGGCGCAGGCGGGCCGCGCCGACCTGATCAACACGTGCATCGCGTGCAACCAGGCGTGCCTCGACCACACGTTCAGCGGCAAGAAGGTGAGCTGCCTCGTCAACCCGCAGGCCGGACGCGAGGGCGAGCTCGTCCTGCTGCCCGTGCCGAAGCCGCGCGCCAAGCGCGTCGCCGTCGTCGGCGCGGGCCCCGCCGGGCTTGCCGCCGCGACGAACCTCGCCGAGCGCGGCCACGACGTCACCCTCTTCGAGGCACGCGACCACCTCGGCGGTCAGTTCCGTCTCGCGATGAACATCCCCGGCAAGGAGGAGTTCGCCGAGACGCTGCGCTACTTCATGACGCGGCTGGACGAGTTGAAGGTGGACGTCCGCCTCTCGACACGCGCCGACGCCGAAACGCTCGACGGTTACGACCACGTCGTCCTCGCCACGGGCGTGACGCCGCGTCGCCCCGCCATCGAGGGCATTGACCACGCGAAGGTCGTCATGTACGACGAGTTGTTGCGCGGTGAGAAGGTCGCCGGTGAGCGCGTCGCCGTCGTCGGTGCCGGTGGCATCGGCTTCGACGTCAGCGAGTACCTGCTGCACGAGCCGCACGAGAACCTCAAGCACTGGATGGAGCGCTGGGGCGTCACCGAGTCGGAGAAGGTGCCCGGCAACATCGTCGAGAAGGTCAAGGAGAAGCCGCGCCGCCAGGTCTACCTCGTGCAGCGCAAGCACACCGCGCTCGGCAAGGGCCTGGGCAAGACGAGCGGCTGGGTGCACCGTCAGACGCTCAAGGACTCGAAGGTCGAGTTCATCGGCGGCGCCACCTACGACAAGGTCGACGACGCCGGCCTTCACCTGACGATCACGCCCACGCCGCCGCGCGCCGTCGGGCCGCTGACGAAGGCGTCGAAGAAGACGGGCCTGCCCCTGACGATGGTGCCGCAGCTCAAGGCCCTCGACGCGAAGTACGCGAGCGTCCCCGCCGAGGCGAAGGCGAAGTTCGAGGGCCAGGAGCCGACCAAGCGCGTGCTCGACGTCGACACCGTCGTCATCTGCGCGGGTCAGGAGTCGGTGGCCGACACGTTCGGTCTCGACCCGGCGAAGGTCACCGTCATCGGCGGTGCTGACGTCGCCGCAGAGCTCGACGCGAAGCGCGCCATCAAGCAGGCCACGGAGCTCGCCGCGGCGCTGTGACGAACCGTCGGGCCCGACACGTTCGTCGGGCCCGACGGCCGGCAGGCGCCGCGCTCAGGCGGTGACCCAACGGCGCACGTTGTTGTCCTCCGCCGTCGAGTACTCGCTGCTCGTGAGGTGCAGCGTCGAGCTGATCGTGTCGAGCGTCGACTTCAGCTTGTTCATGTCGGTGTTCCACGTCGTCATGAGCGAGGTGAAGTTCGTCTGCGCCGAACCCTTCCACTGCGTCTGCAGCGTCGTCAGCTTCGTGTTGAGGTTCGTCAGCGACGTCTCGAGGTCGGTGACGAGCGTCGCGGTGTCGGTGCCGTGAGCGGAGATCGCGTCGGAGTCGACGGTGTACTGCGATGCCATGATGTGCCTTTCGTGGGGCGCGCGGGCTGCTCCCGTGGCGCTTGCCTCCGACGGTAGGCCGACGGCGCCCACCCGTGCTTCGGGCCGTCCACAGGGCCGCGCAGCCGTCACAGCTGTGGACGAACGAGCCGGTCTCGCGGCCCGGGGGACGGTTGTCGGTGCGGACGGCTACCTTGGCATCATGACGAAGCGTGTGGTGGCAGCCGAGGCCGACGGCCTGACGATGGCCTACGGCGAGGGTGACGCCCGGGTGCTCGCCCTCGACGGGGTGAGCCTCGAGCTGTTCGAAGGCGAGTTCACCGCCGTCATGGGCCCGAGCGGCTCGGGCAAGTCGACGCTCATGCACTGCCTCGCGGCGCTGGAGACGCCGACGTCGGGGCGGGTGTTCATCGGTGACGTCGAGGTCAGCTCCCTCGACGACAAGCGCCTCACGCGGCTGCGGCGCGACCACATCGGCTTCATCTTCCAATCGTTCAACCTCGTGCCGACGCTGACGGCGCGCGAGAACATCATGCTGCCCGCCTCGATCGCGGGCAGAAAGGTCGATCAAGAGCTGTTCGACGACGTCATCGATGCCGTCGGCCTGCGCGAACGGCTCGGGCACCGTCCGAGCCAGCTGTCCGGCGGCCAGCAGCAGCGCGTCGCGTGCGCCCGGGCGCTCGTCACGCAGCCCGACATCATCTTCGCGGACGAACCGACCGGCAACCTCGACTCCCGCTCGGGCGAAGAGGTGCTGTCGTTCCTGCGCCGCAGCGTCGACCGACTCGGCCAGACCATCGTCATGGTGACGCACGACCCCGTCGCCGCGGGCTTCACCGACCGCGTCGTCTTCCTCGCGGACGGACGCGTCGTCGACGAGATGCGTGAGCCGACGTCCGAGCGCGTCCTCGATCGCATGAAGGCGTTCGACGCCGCCGCGAGGCGCTGACGTGCTCACCACCTCGCTCAAGGCCGTCTGGGCGCGCAAGCTGCGCCTGCTCATGAGCACGTTCGCGATCGTGCTCGGCGTCGCGTTCGTCGCCGGCTCGCTCATGTTCACCGACTCCCTCAACCGCGCGTTCAGCGGCATCATGAACGGCACCGTCGGCGACGCCACCGTGCGTGCCACCCAGGACGCCTCGCAGCACTCGCGCGGCGGCGACACGCGCACGATCGGCCCCGACGTCCTCGCCAAGGCGCGCTCGGCCAAGGGCGTCGCGCAGGTCGACGGCGTCGTCTCGTCGATGAGCGCCACCGTCCTCGCGAAGAACGGCAAGGTCATCGGCGGCCAGGGGGCGCCCGCGTTCGGGGTGAACTACCACGACGCACGCGCCGCCGACGGCGTGCCCGGGCTGCACATCACGCAGGGGCGGGCACCGACGTCGGCGAGGGAGATCGCGCTCGATGCGAAGACAGCCGAACGCGGCGGCTACCACCTGGGCGACACCGTCAGCATCCTGACTTCGGGCCAGACGCCGCGCTGGTCCGGCCGGCTCGTCGGGTACGCGAGCTACGCGAACGGCTCGATGGTGGGCTCGACGCTCGCGGTCGTCGACACGAAGACTGCGCAGCAGTTGTTCCTCGACGGCAAGGACGCCTACACCTCGTTGTGGGTCCAGGCGCGCCCCGGGGTGTCGCAGAGCACCGTCGTCGAGCAGATCAAACCGTTCGTGCCGAAGGGTTTCGAGGCGGTCACCGGCAAGCAGGCCTCCGACGAGGCCGCGAGCGGCATCAAGAAGGCGCTGTCGTTCATCACGACGTTCCTGCTCGTGTTCGCGGGCGTCGCGCTGCTCGTCGGCTCGTTCCTCATCGTCAACACCTTCGGCATCCTCGTCGCGCAACGCAGCCGCGAACTCGCGCTCCTGCGGGCACTCGGCGCGTCGTCACGCCAGGTCCTCGCCAGCGTGCTCGTCGAAGCGCTCGTCGTCGGCCTCGTGGGTTCACTCGTCGGCATCGGGGTCGGCGTGCTGCTTGCGAAGGGCATCTCGGCGCTGCTCTCAGCGCTGGGCGCCGACATCGACACCGGTGGGCTCGTCCTCGAACCGCGCACAGTGGCGGTGTCGCTGCTCGTCGGGCTCGGCGTGACGGCGCTCGCCGCCTGGCTGCCGGCGCGGCGAGCCTCGCGCATCTCACCGATCGCGGCGATGCGCGACGACCAGGTCGAACCCGAGCAGACGGTGCGCCGCCGCGCCGTCGTCGGCGCCCTCGTCTTCGTCGTCGGTGCAGCCCTGGCCGCCTGGAAGCTCGCGGCCGACACCTCGATCTGGGTGTTCGTCGCAGGCATGGTGCTCATGCTGTTCGGCACGATCTCGGCGACGCCGGTGCTCGCGCGTCCCGTCGTGCGTGCGATCGCCGCCGTGGCGCGCCCGCGCTCGGGAATCGTCGCACAGCTCGCGGCCGAGAACAGCCTGCGCAACCCGCGCCGCACCGCGGCGACCGCGTCGGCCCTCATGATCGGCATGGCGCTCGTGTCGATGATGACGGTGTTCGGCGCGTCCGCCTCGGGCAGCGTCGATGCGCTCATCGCGAAGAACTTCCGCGGCGACTACGTCGTCAGCGGGCAGTTCTCCGAGCCGATCTCCGCCTCCATCGCGACGCGGATGCGCAGCGTCGACGGCGTACAGACCGTCTCGCGCCTGCGTCTCGGTGACGGCACGTTCAACGATGCGCCCGCGACGATCGAAGGCGTCGACGCCGCCACGTTCCGTCAGGTCGCACCCGTCGAACTCGACTCCGGCAAGGACGCCCTCGACGATCGCTCCGTGCTCATCTCGTCGGAGAAGGCGAAGGCGTACGGCATCACGGTCGGAGACGTGACGCGCCTGACGATCGGCAGAGCGAACGTCAAGCGCCTCACCGTCATCGGCATCTTCGACCGTGACGCGAGCCCGCGCGCGGCGGACTACGTCGTCAGCATGCCGACGTTCGAGGCGGTGGGCGGCTCGACGAAGGACAACACCCTCTACGTGCTGCGCCGACCCGGCGCGGATGCGGCGAACGTCAAGAAGGGGCTCGACTCGGTCGTCGCCGATCTGCCGACCGTCACGGTCAAGGATCAGGCCGGCTACGCCGCCGAGCAGCGAGCCCCGATCGACACGATGCTCGTGCTCATCTACGGCCTGCTCGGTCTCGCCATCGTCATCGCGGTGCTCGGCATCATCAACACGCTCGCGCTGTCCGTCATCGAACGCACCCGCGAGATCGGCCTGCTGCGCGCCGTCGGCCTCGCCCGCTCGCAGTTGCGCTCCATGGTGCGCCTCGAGGCGGTGACGATCTCGCTCGTCGGCGCCGTCATCGGTGTCGTGCTCGGCACGATCTTCGGGGTGTTGTTCCAGCGCACGCAGGCGAACTCGGGCGTCGACGTGCTCGTCATCCCGTGGCTGCGGCTCGCGCTCTTCCTCCTGCTCGCCGCCCTCGTCGGCGTCCTCGCCGCCTGGTGGCCGGCGCGGCGCGCCGCGAAACTCAACGTTCTCGCCGCGATCAGCGCGCCGTGACCGGGTGCGCTCTCACGACGTCAGCGGCGCCGGGATCGGGCGCGCGTGGACGACACTCAGGGCGCTGACGGCGCGCGTCAGCACGACGTAGAGACGCCGCAGGCCGGTCGCCTCATCGGGTTCGGCGTCCGCGATGTCGGCGGGTTCGACGACGATGACACGGTCGAACTCGAGGCCCTTGGCGACCTGCGCGGGCACGAGCTCGATCTGATGGTCGGCGTCGTCACCGTGATCCGCGCCGAGGCGCCCGAAGCCGATGCCGGCGTGTGTCAGTGCCTCCGCGATGTCGTCGAGCGCGCCGGGGACGGCGATGACGCCGACCGACCCGGGCGTCGTCGTCGCATGGCGCACCGCATCCGTGACGGCGGCCGCGAGCGCGTCGGGGCCAGTCTCGACGAGGTCGAGTTCGCCGCGGTTGCTGCGCACGGACTGCGGTGCGGCGAGGCCGGGCACGATGACGGGCAGCAGCTGCGCGGCGTATTCGATGACGGCAGCGGGCACGCGAAAGCCCTGCAGCAGCTCCTCGAGGTGGAAGTCGCTCTTGCCGAGGTGTGTCATCGTCGCAGTCCATGACCCCGGTGCCCACGGCGTCGTCGCCTGCGCGACGTCACCGAGCACCGTCGCCGAGCCCGTCGAGCAGCGGCGCCCGACGCCGCGCAGCTGCATCGCCGACAGGTCCTGCGCCTCGTCGACGATGACGTGCCCGAGGCTGGTCGTGCGTTCGATGCAGTCGGCGGCCTCGTCGAGCAGCGCGAGGTCGGCCGGCGACCACTTGGCGGACCCCTTGGTGCGCGGCGGCTTCTCCCACACCGCGCTCGCTTCCTCGTGCGGGTCGAGGTCGCCGTCGGCGCACTCGTGCAGGAAGTCGGCGTCCGAAAGGAGGCGGTGGACGACGCCGGCGGCGTCGAGCTGCGGCCACAGGGCCTTGACGTACGCCTTCACCGGCGCGCTGCGGGCGATGGAATCCTGGACGCGATCGTCGGGGGAGTCGCCCGCGGCCTCGAGCTGCAGCATGACGCTGTGCGCGAGGCGCTGCGCCATCATCGCCCGCGCGGCCTCGTATCGCACGCCGCGCGAACGGAGTTCGGCGACGATCTCGGCCACCTCGTACGCGGGCACCCGCCAGCGTCGCGCGCCACGGGGGACGACGAGCGCCTCGTCGGGGTGCCCGACGTGGGCCCACACCGCGCGGTGGATGATGCCGGCCCACCGCGCATCGCCCTTGAGGACGGCGACCTGCGCCTCGTCCGCGCCGCGCACGAGCCAGCGTCGGTTCTTCGGGGTGTCGTCGCGGTAGCTGCCGTCGAGGAGCGTCTCGATCGTCGCGTGCGCGACGCGCGCCTCGCCGAGCGACGGCAGCACCGCGGAGATGTGGTCGAGGAACGCCGCGTTGGGGCCGACGACGAGGACGCCGGCGCGATCGAGGCGGGCACGGAACGAGTACAGCAGCCACGCCGCGCGGTGCAGGCCGACAGCGGTCTTGCCGGTGCCGGGCGCGCCCTGGATGCAGACGGTGGTCGCGACGTCGGCGCGCACGAGCGCGTCCTGCTCGGGCTGGATCGTCGAGACGATGTCGCGCATCGGGCCCGAGCGGGGGCGTTCGATCTCGGCGGCGAGGATGTCGCTGCCCGCCCGGTCGTCGGCGCCCGCCTCGTCGGTGCCCCCAGGAGCATCGAGACGCTCGTCCTCGTACGCCGTCAGCTCGCCGCGTTCGACGCCGAAGCGCCGCCGCAGCGACACGCCCATCGGTTCGGCAGGGGAGGCGCGGTAGAACGCCGTCGACACGGGCGCCCGCCAGTCGATGACGAGCGGGTCGCCTGCCTCGTCGGAGACGTGGCGGCGCCCGACGTAGAGCTCCTCGAGGCGCGCGGCGTCACCCGCGGCCGGGTCGCTCCAGTCGATGCGGCCGAAGAAGAGCGTCGTCGACGGGTCGTCGGTCAGCGCCGCGACGCGGCGGGCGAGCGTCGCCCCGAGCGCCTCGCCGCTGACGGCGTCGCTGGCCCGCGACGCGTCGAGCGAGGCGGCCGAATCGCGCATGCGCGCGAGTTGGGCGCGTGCAGCGGCGAGGTGCGCGCGTTCGTGGTCGAGGACGGGGTCGAGCGCAGGCTCGAGCACGGGATCGGGCATGGCGAACCACCTTCGGGGCAGTGGAGGCAGAATCCCTCACTCTACGCGTGGCACCCGTTGCGTGGAGCGCTCAATTCTTGACGTCGGACTGAGCTCCGAGCGTCACCGAGACCTCCTGCTGGCGACCGTCGCGGATGATCGTCAGCTTGACGGCGCTGCCGACGGTACGCGAGCGTACCTGACCGACGAGCGCGTTGGGCGAGGTGACGGGTTCGCCGTCGATCGCGGTGATCGCGTCGTCCTTGCGCAGCCCCGCCTTGGCGGCGCCGCTGCCGGGGGCGACGGACGCGACCTTCGCCGCCGTCAGCGTCGCGTTGCCGCTCTTGACCTCCGTCGGCGACGTGCCGATGCCGAGCAGCGCGTGCTCGGCCTTGCCCTTGGTGATGAGCTGGCCCGAGATGTTCTTCACGACGTTGCTCGGGATGGCGAAGCCGATGCCGATGTTGCCGCTCTGGCCGCCCGAGGCGCCGTTCGACAGCGACGCGATCGAGGAGTTGATGCCGATCAGCTTGCCGCTGCCGTTGACGAGCGCGCCACCCGAGTTGCCCGGGTTGATCGCGGCGCTCGTTTGGATCGCGTTCGTCACGACGGTCGAGGTCGACGTCGAGGAGCTGTCGGATTCGCTCTCGCTCGTCGTCACCGGCCGGTCGAGGGCGGAGACGATGCCCGTCGTCACGGTGCCGGCGAGGCCGAGGGGGTTGCCGACAGCCATGACGGGCTGGCCGACGACGAGCTTGCTGTCGTCGGCCATCTCGACGGGGTGCAGGTCCGGGACGTCCTTGATGCGGATGACGGCGAGGTCGGTGGACGGGTCGGTGCCGACGACGCTCGCCGGGTAGGTGCGGTTGTTGTTGAGCGTGACGGTGACGGTCGCGTTCGACCCGGCGCCGCTGACGACGTGGTTGTTCGTCACGATGTTGCCACTCTTGTCGAGCACGACGCCGGAGCCCTCGCCGCCGCTGGAGCCGGAGCTGACGTCGATCGAGACGACGCTCGGGTTGACCTTCGCGGCCGTCGCCGACCAGTTGATCGCGCCGGCGTCGGCGAAGTCGGCCGGGTCGGCCTTGATGACCGTCGAGTTACCGCCGCCCGAGACGGCGCCGGTGTCGTCGCGCTGGACGACGGCGTACGTCCCGGCTGATGCGAGGGCCGCCGCGAGGAGCGAGGCCGCACCGATCTGCGCGAGGCCGCGCCCGCCGCGTCCCGAACGGCCGCCACCGGCAGGCTGCGAGCCGACGCCGTACGCCGCGCCCGGCTGCTCGTATCCCGGCTGAGCCCACGGCTGCTGATACCCGGGCTGCGGCTGGTACCCGGGCTGAGGCCCGGACATCGGCGCGGGGGCGGACGCCGGCATCGCACCGTCGGGCGGGGCGTCGAGGCGGGCCGGTTCGGCGCGGATCACCTGCGTGTCGTCAGGGCGTGGAGCCTGGCCCGGCAGCTGGTGACGGCGGGCGCCGTCCGGTCGCTCGTCGGCGTTCGGGGCGCTGTCGGGCGTCTCGGTCATGGCACTGCTCCTGGTCTCGGATCGGCGCTGACGCGGGCTGCGTCGTCGGATGCACTGAGGGGGCCTCTCGGGTCACGAGAGTAGTCAGTCGAGGCTATTCGACGTCATCAGTCTCGTCGGCAACGTGATGCGAGCTGTGCTGCGCCTGTGAATCCGGCGCGGCGAGCGGCAGGCTGACGACGAACGTCGCGCCCCCGCCGGGGGTTTCGCGCACGCTCACCTCACCGTCGTGGGCGGCGACGATCGCGGCGACGATCGACAGGCCGAGGCCGGTGCTGCCGCTCGCGCGGTTGCGGGAGACGTCGGCACGGTAGAAGCGTTCGAAGATGCGGCCACGCATGTCGGCCGGGATGCCGGGGCCGTGGTCGGCGACCTCGACGACGGCGCGCCCGTCGACCGCACCGACGCCGACCTCGATGGGTTCGGTGCCCGGAGCGTAGCGTTCGGCGTTGCTCACGAGGTTCGTCATCACCTGGCGCAGGCGCTGCTCGTCTGCGCTGATGATGACGGGGCCCAGGCCGCCGCCGAGCCCGTGCAGTGCGAAGCGGCGCTCGCCGTCCCCGCGGGCCTCTGCGTCGCTCACGGCGTCCGCGGCGATGACGGTGAGGTCGACGTCGTGATGGCGTCGCGGCGTGCCGGGCGCGGTGGCCCCGATCGTCGCGGCGCGCTGCTCCGTCTCGAGGCGAGAGAGCAGGAGCAGGTCGTCGACCATGGCGCTCATGCGTTTCGCCTCGTCCTCGATGCGGCGGAAGGCGGCGGCGACGTCGTCGGGGTCGCTCACCGCGCCCTGACGGTACAGCTCGGCGTAGCCGCGGACGGTGGCGAGGGGAGTGCGCAGCTCGTGCGAGGCGTCTGCGACGAAGGAGCGCATGCTCTCCTCGCTGCGGTCCTTGATCTCCATCGAGCGTTCGACCTGGCTGAGCATGACGTTGAGCGAGCGCGCAAGGCTCTCCATCTCGTCGGCGGAGTCGGGGTTGGGGACGCGGCGTGTCAGGTCGCCCGCGGCGATGGCGGCGGCGGTGTCCTCGATGGCTCGTAGTGGTCGCATCGCCCGCCGCACCGCCCACAGCGCCGCGAGCGTCGCGAACAGCAGTGCGATCGCGCTGACGCCGATGGTGAGCACCTGCATGCGTCGCACGACGGTGTCGACGTTCGCCATGCTGACGGCGACGGCGTACGGCTCGCCGGTGGTCTCGTCGATGCCTTCGACGACGCGCCACGACACGGTGCTCTCGCCCTGCGAGTGGACGGTGTAGGGGTGCCCGCCGTGCGCGATGGCGCTGGCCTTCGTCACGTCGGGGAAGTCGGGGCGGGGCCCCGTGGCGGGGACGAAGTCGTTCGTCTCCTGCGCGCCGACGATGCGGACGGCATACACGTTGACGGGCACGGCGCTCGTCACGCGCGCGTGCTCGGCCTGTTGCTGGATCGTCGAGGCGACGAGGGTGGGCGCGGCGGCGACGAGGTCGGCGTCCTCGCGTTGGACGAGGTAGCTCTGCAGCTGCCAGGACCCGGCAGTGCCGACGACGAACATCGCTGCGCCGAGCAGGCCGGCGAGGACGGCGACGATGCGGGCGCGCAGCGGCCAGCGGTGGACGCCGCGCCGCAGTCGCAGGTACTGCTGGCGCAGCGTGTAGCCGTCGGGGGAGACCAGGGGGATCGCCTACGTCAGCGCGGTTCGCGCAACACGTATCCGACGCCGCGCTTGGTGTGGATGAGCGGTTCGAGACCGTCGACGTCGATCTTGCGGCGCAGGTAGGAGATGTACGACTCGACGATGCCGGCCTCACCGCGGAAGTCGTAGTCCCACACGTGGTCGAGGATCTGGGCCTTGCTCACGACGCGACCGGCGTTGAGCATGAGGTAGCGCAGCAGCTTGAACTCGGTGGGGGAGACGTCGATGACGCGGCCCGCGCGGCGCACCTCGTGGCTGTCGTCGTCGAGCTCGAGGTCGCCGACGGTGACGGTGGGGCCGTCCGAGTCGTCGGCCTTCGTGCGGCGAAGGACGGCGCGGATGCGCGCGACGACCTCTTCGAGGCTGAACGGCTTCGTGATGTAGTCGTCGCCGCCGACGGTGAGGCCCTTGACGGTGTCGTCGACGGAGTCGCGCGCGGTGAGGAAGACGATCGGCAGTTCGCGTCCGCCCTCGCGCAGGCGGCTCGTGACGGCGAAGCCGTCCATGTCGGGAAGCATGACGTCGAGCACGGCGAGGTCGAACTCCCGCGTCGCGGCCAGGGCGAGCCCTTCGCTGCCGGTGCCGGCGACGGAGACGTCGAAACCGGCGAACTTCATGCTCGTGGCGAGCAGTTCGCGGATGTTGGTGTCGTCCTCGACGATGAGGATGCGTGCTTCGGGCGTGCTCATGCCTGTCATTCTCGCCCGCCCGACTGGACGTTCGCTGGAAGTCGGCTGGAGAAGGTGGCCCCTACGATGGGACGGCATGCAGCGGCACGCACCCGATCCTGATGGAGAGAAGGCACGTCATGGGGCTCAAGTTCTACGCCGATCGCGGTTCGCGCCGCACCCGTCAGATCGTGGCCGACGTGGCCCTCGCGCTGTGGTGCGTCCTCGCGATCTGGGCGGGCACCGTCGTCCACGACCGGGCGCTCGTGGCGCAGAGCGGCGCGCAGAAGCTCGAGCACGGCAGCTCCAGCCTGGCGCTCGACATGACGGACGCGGCGAATGCCGTCGCGAAGGTCCCGTTCGTCGGTTCCGAGGTGCGCACCCCGTTCGACAAGGCCGCCGGCACTGCGACGGACATGGCCGGCTCGGGGCACGACCTTGCGACGGGGCTGGGCCGCTTCGCCGTCCTGCTCGGGGTCCTGACGGCGGCGCTGCCGATCGTCCTCGCGCTCGTGCCGTGGCTGCTGACGCGCCTGCGCTACGCCGTCACCGCGGGGCGCCTCGCCCGCCTGCGTTCCATGCCGGGCGGACGCCGGTTGCTCGCGCTCGAAGCGCTGACGAGCGCCTCGCCCCGTGCGCTCGCCGCCATCGACGACGACGTCGCCCGCGCCTGGCAGGACGACGACCCCGAGGCGACGCGCAAGCTCGCCGACCTCTCGCTCGCGACGTACGGGCTGCGGCTCAGGGACGACGTGCTCGAGGAGGACGTGCTCGACGGCCGCGCGACCGACGCCGAAGAATGATCGAAAAGGAATATTCCGGGCGGGGCAGGTGTTGACGAGGTTGCCGTCAGCCATGTCGTCCTGAGGAGTCACCACGAGCCCCACCTTCGCCTCGTTGTCCATCCGCAACTATCGCCTCTACGCGAGCGGCGCGCTCGTGTCGAACGTCGGCACGTGGATCGGGCGCGTGACGCAGGACTGGGTCGTCCTCACCGAACTGACGCACCACGACGCCGCCGCGCTCGGCGCGATCACCGCGACGCAGTTCGCGCCCGTCGTCCTTCTCGCCCCGTTCGCCGGATCCCTCGCGGACGCCTACCCCAAGCGGCGTCTGCTCATGCTGAGCCAGAGCGCGCTCGCGGTGACGTCGCTCGTGCTCGCGGGGCTGCTGCTGACGGGCTCGGCGACGCTCGCGAGCGTCTTCGGCATCGCCCTCGTGCAGGGCATCGCGACGGCCCTCGACAACCCGACGCGTCAGGCGTTCGTCTCCGAACTCGTGCCCGAGGGGCACCTGACGAACGCCGTCGGTCTCAACTCGGCGTCGTTCAACGCGGCGCGCCTCATCGGCCCCGGCGTCGCGGGTCTGCTCATCGCGGGCATCGGCACGGGCTGGGCGATGGTGCTCAACGCGGCGTCGTTCGTCGCCGTCCTCGCCGCGCTGCTCGCGATGAATCCGCGCGAACTACGGCCGGCGCCCCGACGGCGTGGCCGCGGCGGGGTGCGCGAAGGTTTCGCCTACGTGAGTCGGCGGCGCGACCTGCAGCTCATCATGGGTCTCGTGTTCATGCTCGGCACGTTCGGCATGAACTTCCAGATCACGACGGCGCTCATGGCGACGAGCGTCTTCCACGCCGACGCGCGCGCCTACGGCATCATCTCGTCGGTGATGGCGGTGGGGTCGCTGGCCGCGGCGCTGCTCGCGGCCCGGCGCAAGTCGCCGTCACTGCGGCTTCTGCTCGCGGCGCTCGCCGGGTTCACGGTGTTCTCCGCACTCGCCGCGATGGCGCCGAATGTGTGGCTGTTCGGCGCGTTCCTCGTGCCCGTCGGGTTGTGTGCGCTGACGGCGTTGACGACGGCGAACGCGAGCGTCCAGCTCTCCGTCGACCCGCAGCTGCGCGGGCGCGTCATGGCGCTCTACATGGCGATCCTCATGGGCGGCACGCCCGTCGGCGCGCCGCTCATCGGGTGGATCGGCAACACCTTCGGCGCTCGCGCGACGATCGCCGTCGGCAGCGTCGCGGTCGGCGTCGCGACGCTCGTCGCCGGCCTCGCCCTGATGCGGGTGCGGCACTACGCGGCGCGCGACGTCATCGCGATGCGGCCCACCCATCTCGCGGTGAGAGAATCGGCGACATGACCCCGAAGACCCGCCGACTCATCGTCATCATCGCCCTCGCCGCGTTCGTGCTCGTGCCGCTCGTGGCGCAGCTCGCGAACTGAGGCCCGGCCCTTCGGGTATGTGGCTCAGGGGCGCGAGCCGTCGCTGACGGCCTGCGCGCGGCGGCGACGGTGCAGCTGGTCGACCTCCTCGGCGACGATCCGACGCAGTGCCCCCGGCGCGTCGGGATGCGAGGCGAGCCAGGCTTCTGCGGCGTCGGTGTCCGGCTGGGTGTCGAACAGGCCGCGCACGAGGCGTGAGGCGATGACCTGGCTGCGCTCGCGCCACCACGTCTCGAGGTGATCGAGGTAGCTGTCGGCGTACGCGCCGGCCAGCTCGACGCTCGCGGGGTGGGTGAACCCGGCGACGAGCGCGGCGACCTGCTCGTTCGTCAGCGACGCGTCGTCGACGCGCTGCCACGCGGCCTGCTTGGTGTCGTCGAGGCCGAGAGCTGCCGTCGCGCCGAGCGCCTGGGCTGCACCGCGCTGCGTCGTGTCGCGCGTGCGTTCATCTGCGAGGCGGGCGTCGACGTCGCGACGGGCGTCGTCGTCACGGGTGTGCGCCGCGAGTGAGGTGAGGACGCTCCAACGCTCGTCCTGGCCGGGCTCGAACGGGGTGTGCGCGTCGAGCAGGGCGCGCAGTTCATCGTCGACGCTCGGGGCGAGGGCCGCGACGAGGAGGGCCAGTCGGCGCCACACGCCCGGAAGATCGGTGCCCGTCGATGCGTCGGCCCGGTCGATCGCGACACGCCAGAACGCCTGCGCCCAGTCGGCGCGCGAGGCGGCGTCGGGCAGGTAGGACGTGATCGCGGCGATCGCGAACCGTCCCGCGCCGTCGACGATCGTCGCCGACGGTTCGTCCGCGAGCTGGGTCAGCCCGGCGCGCACGAACGTCTCGGCGGGCAGGCGCGCATCACGCGTGGCCTGCCACAGCTGCCCCCACGCCGTGGCGCGATGCGTCGCCGAGGCGAGGTGGCAGAGCTGCGTCGCGAACAGCTCGAGCGTCTCGGTGCTCGGCGCGATCTTCGCGTACGTCCAGTCCTCGTCGTCGACGAGGACGACCGCGCCACGCAGTTCGCCCGGCAGCTCGAGCGTGTCGCTCTCGCCTTCGAGGTCGAGCCACGCGTCGCCGGCGGCGTGCCAGGCGGCGGCTTCGGAGGCGTCGGGCGCCTCGACGTCGAATGCGGTGGCGTGGAAGCGGTGCGGGCGCGTGCGGTCGCCGCGGCGCGTGATGACGCCGCCGGCCACCTCGAGCGTGTCGGGGCCCGACGTCTGCAGCCAGGCCTGCGCCCACGCCGTCATGTCGCGTCCGCTCGCCTCGCCGAGGGCGTCGAGGAAGTCGTCGAGGGTCGCGTTCGTGAAGGCGTGACGTTCGAAGTACAGCGCCGCGCCCTCGTAGAACGCGTCCTCACCGGCGTACGCGACGAGCTGGCGCAGCACGGAGGCGCCCTTCGCGTAGGTGATGCCGTCGAAGTTGGCGCGCGCGGCTTCGACGTCGGGGATGTCGGCGACGATGGGGTGCGTCGTCGGCAGCTGGTCGGCGGAGTACGCCCACGCCTTGCGGCCCAGCCCGAACGTGGCCCACGCGTCGTCGAACTCGGTGACTTCGGACGCGGCCTGCGCGCCGATGAAGTCGGCGAACGATTCCTTGAGCCACAGGTCGTCCCACCACGGCATCGTGACGAGGTCGCCGAACCACATGTGCGCCATCTCGTGCAGCAGCGTCGTGGCGAGCGCTTCGCGTTCGCTGCGGGTCGCGTCGCCGCGCTTGAGGTAGTTCTCGTTGAACGTGACGAGGCCCGGGTTCTCCATCGCGCCGATGTTGTACTCGGGCACGAAGATCTGGTCGTAGGTGCCCCAGGGGTAGCTGCAGCCGAACTTGCGCTCGCACCACGGCAGCCCGGCCTTCGTCCAGCGCAGCATGTCCGCGCTGGGCAGGCTGGCGCGCATCGCCGGGCGGCACATGATCGACAGCGGCACGCGGCGTCCGTCGCTCAGCACCGCCTCGTCCTCGACCAGCGCGTATGGGCCCGCGATGACGCAGACGATGTACGTCGACTGCGGCATCGTCGGGGTGAACGTCGTGAGGGTGAGGTCGGTGGTGGTGTTGCCGTGCGTCTCGTCGCTCGCGGCGGCCGGTTCGGCGCTCTCGGGTGCGCCGTTGCTGCGCACGAGCCAGTGCGACGGGGCGGTGACGCTGATCGCGAAGTGTGTCTTGATGTCGGGCTGGTCGAAGCAGGCGAAGACGCGGCGGGCGTCGGTCGGTTCGAAGTGGGTGAACAGGTACGTCTCGCCGTCCTGCGGGTCGCGGAAGCGGTGCAGGCCTTCGCCGGTGTGGCTGTAGTGGCACTCGGCGATGACGGTGACGACGTGCTCGCGCCCCGGCGTCAGGCCGCGGACGGTGACGAGAGAATCCTCGAAGCTCGTGGCGTTCGCGTCGAGTTCGACGCCGTCGAGCAGAACGCATGGGGCGGCATCGGCGACGAGGTCGATCGACACCGCACCTTCGGTGCAGGTGAGGCGCAGTGTCGACGTCGAGGTGAACGTCGCGGCCTCCGTCGGCGCGCCCGTCAGATCCAGGTGAATGGATTGGTCGCTCAATGTCACTGTGCGAGAACGGTGCTGGGCGGTTTCGCGAGTGAGGTTGTGAGCGAGGGGCACGCGGTGGGCCTTTCGTTGGAGCGGTCTGAGGTGACGGTGGCGTCAGAGCCGTTCGATGACGTGGTCGATGCAGTGGGTGAGCGCCGCCACATCGGTGGGTTCCACGGCAGGGTACATGCCGACGCGCAGCTGATTGCGTCCCAGCTTCCGGTAGGGCTCGACGTCGACGATGCCGTTGGCGCGCAGCGTCGCCGCGATCGCCGCCGCGTCGATGGCGTCGTCGAAGTCGATCGTGCCGACGACGAGGGAGCGGTGCGCCGGGTCCGTGACGAACGGTGTCGCGTGGGGGTGCGCGTCCGCCCACGTGTAGAGGGCCTTCGATGAGGCGCGGGTGCGTTCGACGGCGAAGTCGAGGCCGCCGTTCGCGTTGAACCAGTCGAGTTGCGCCTTCATGAGGACGTACGTCGCGAGCGCCGGCGTGTTGTACGTCTGCGCCTGACGGCTGTTCGTGATGGCGGCGTCGAGGTCGAGGAACGGTGGGATCCAGCGGCCCGACGCCTTGATGCGCGCGACCCGCTCGATCGCGGCGGGGGACATGAACGCGAACCACAGGCCCCCGTCGCTCGCGAACGATTTCTGCGGCGCGAAGTAGTAGACGTCGCACTCGGTCAGGTCGACGGGCAGGCCGCCCGCGGCGGACGTGCCGTCGATGAGGACGAGCGCGTCGTCGTCGGTGTTTTCCGGGCGCGTGACGGGCGCCATCGCGCCTGTCGACGTCTCGTTGTGCGCCCACGCGTAGGTGTCGATGCCGGGCTTCGGCTGCGCCTCGGCGACGCTGCCCGCCGGGGCTTCGATGACGTCGGGGGCTTCGAGGAACGGCGCCGTCGCGGACGTCGCGAACTTGGCGGTGAACTCGCCGAAGACGAGGTTCTGCTGGCGGTGTTCGATCAGGCTGAACGCGGCCACGTCCCAGAACGCGTTCGACCCGCCGAGACCCATCACCGTCTCGTAGCCGTCGGGCAGGTCGTACATCTGCGCGAGGCCCTCTTGCACCTCGCGTACGAGGTTCTTCACCGGCGCCTGACGGTGTGACGTGCCGAGCAGCGGAGTTGCACCCTCACCTGCAGCGGCGAGCGCTGCGAGTGCGTCGGGGCGGATCTTGCTCGGGCCGGCACCGAAGCGTCCGTCGCTCGGCTTGAGGGCGTCGGGGATGACGATGGCGGGGCTCTTCGCGTCAGTCACGTTGTCGACTCTAGGACGGGCGCTGCAGCCCGCGCCGCCCGTTTCGCATGGCGGGTACCTTTTCCGCAGGGCGGATCGTGGGCTGGGCGCGGCCGAAATGGCGAGTCGACGGGGCCGTCCCGCGCGGGCCCGTCCCGCGCGGGCGCGGGGTTGCGCACCCGCTGGTGCTCGTCCTGACCAGACAGGCTGGCCGGGCGTGTTGATCATGACGGGCCAGTGCGCGACCGGTGGCGGCGCCCGTCGACGCGTCGGGAGGGTGTCAAAGGCGATACGCGCCCTCGTCCCGAGGTGCGCAGACCGAGCGCCCACGCTCCGACAGGTTGTGACCCGTCAGGTCATCACCTGCCCGACGTGCCCGGCAGAAAACGTCAGTGTGACCGCCAACCAAGCGCCAAGCCGTGCAGCCGCGAGAACCGTCACGGCGGAGGCGGCGAGAATCGTCGCTGAGTGCCTCCGGAACCGGGCCTGTCCGCTCGTCCCGACGCAGATTGCGCCCCGGCGCCCTGCGCAGCGGCCCGGGCGGGCAAGATGGGGGCATGACCGAGGTGCGCATGGATTACGACGGTGAAGGTCTCGACGAGTCGCAGTTGCCCGCGGCGCCGCTCGAGCTGATCGAGGCGTGGGTGCGCGAAGCACGCGAACGCCAGAATGCCCAAGGCGACGTGCCCGAGCCAGAGGCCATCAGCATCGCGACGGCCGACGCCGCCGGCGCGCCGCACGTGCGGACCGTCCTCATGCGCTACCTCGGGGCCGACGGCCCCGGTTTCTACACGAACCTCGAATCGGCCAAGGGCCGTGACATCGCCGAGAACGACCAGATCGCCGGGGCGCTCACGTGGCCGCTGATGTTTCGCGCGATCCGCTTCACCGGTAGCGCCGTCGAGCTGCCTCGTGACGTCGTGCGCGCCTACTTCGACTCGCGCCCGTATGGTTCGCGCGTCGGGGCGTGGGTGTCGAAGCAGTCGCGGCCGCTGACGAGCCGCGCCGAGCTCGAGACCGCCAACGCCGAGATGACGGCCCGTTACCCCGACACCGGCGGCGCCGACGACGTCCCCCTGCCCGACTTCTGGGGCGGCTACCGCATCAACTGCGACGAGATCGAGTTCTGGGCGGGGCGCCGTTCCCGGCTGCACGACCGCCTCGTCTACGTGCGCGTCGGCGACGGCGACCTCGACGACCCGTCAGCCTGGCGCATCGAACGTCGCTGGCCCTGAGCCGTCGACGTGTGCAAATCGCAGATGGGGACGCGATTCGCCGGGGTGGACGCCGTTCGCAGATGGGGCGAGATTCGCGAATGTGGACGAAAATCGCCGATGGATACGAGTGGGGCGTCGCCGGCATGGCGAGGCGGGGCGGCGACGCGTGGCAGTGATGCGTCTCGAGGCCGCCCGCGAATCTGCCGTCGCTGATTCGCCGGCCCGCAAAACCGGAGCGGACGGCGTCACCACCTAGCGTGGAGGTATGACTGACTCGTCCACGCCGACACCCCACGACCCGTCGACCGATCGTGCCCTGGCAGCACTCGACGCGCAGGACGAAGGAGCTACCGCGACGCTCGACTCCCAGGCTGACGCTGCCGCGATGACGTCGGCCGCGCGGGACGTGCAGGCTGATCGTGCTGCCACGTCCGGCGTCTCTCAGGTGGACGGGCGCGTCGAACCCTCGACGGCGACGCGGTTGTCGCGCGAGACGACGACGGCTCTCGACCGCATCGCCCTCGACGCTCAGCGCTCGGGTCGCGTGCCGGGCCTCGCCGCCGGGGTGGCGCGACGCGGGACGCTGCTGTGGCACAACGGTTTCGGGGCGGCGCACCTCGGCCAGAACGTCGGCGCGGAGCGCGTCGGGCAGACTGCGCCCGACGAGAACACGCGCTTCCAGATCGCGTCGAACACGAAGACGTTCGTGGCGGTGACGATCATGGCCCTGCGCGACGAGGGCAAGCTCGACATCGACGCTCCGGCCCGCGACATCATTGACACCATTACCGCCGATTCGCCGCTAGCGCGCATGACGCCGCGTCAGTTCATGTCGCACAGCTCCGGCATCCAGCGCGAGGCCGTCGGCGACGTGTTCGACACGCTCGTCATGCCGGGTCGCGACGAGTTCCTCGCGAGCCTCGCCCACAGCGAACGCGTCTTGCCCGCTCACACGCGTTTCCACTACTCGAACCTCGGGTACGCGCTGCTCGGCGAGATGATCAATCGTCTCGACGGTGGCGACTGGTTCGCTAGCGTGCAGCGTCGGCTCCTCGACCCACTCGGCATGACGTCGACAACTCTCGGCCACCCGGGCGGCGTCGACACCGATCCGCATGCTGCGGGCACCTATTTCGTGCCGCCGTACAGCGACGTCCCCGTCGACGAACCCGTCTTCGACTCGCGCGCCATCGCGCCGGCCGCGGGCATGGTCTCGAGTGTGCGCGACATGGCGCGTTGGGGAGGTTTCGTCGCGAACCCCGACCCCGCGATCCTCTCCGCCGACACGCTCGAGGAGATGTGTCAGCCGCAGATCGTCGCCGACGTCGATCGCTGGGGCGCCGCATGGGGTCTCGGGTTCATGCTGCTGCGCCGTGACGATCGCATCTGGGTCGGCCACACCGGCGGTTGGCCGGGCGCGATCACCGGCGTCTTCACGCACCGCGAGAGCGCGACGACGGGCGTCGCTCTCATGAACGCGACGCACACCCCCGATCCCGCGGCCCTCGCCACGGACCTCGCGAGCGCCGTCGAGGAGCGCGAACCCGAGCTGCCCGCAGCCTGGACGCCCGGGATCACCGTGCCCCCGGAGCTCGTCCCGCTGCTCGGGGTGTGGTTCTCGGAGGGGACGCAGTTCACGTTCGTCGTCGAGGGCGGCACGCTCAAGGCTCGCGTCGAGGGGTTGCCCGAGTGGAAGGCGCCGGCCGTCTTCGAGCGCGTCGACGAGAACCGCTACCGCACCGTCGCGGGTCGCGAGCGCGGCGAATGGCTCGTCATCACCCGCGACGCCGACGGTTCCGTCACCCAACTCAACTGGGCCACATACCGCTTCACGCGCGAGCCGGCCGCGTTCGGCGAATGGCTCTGACAGCGCGTTGCGAAGCTCACAGCGTCTTCACAGCCCTGACTTCCCGATTTAACTTTCAATGATGGGGGGAGCGGGTGTAGCGTCTCGTCACGAAGCGCGCCGCACTCCCTCCCCCCTGGCGGCTGCGCTTCACCCCGAGGCCGCAGCGCTCTTCGTGAGCGCGCGCCTCGGGTTCTTCTCTTTCGGCCCCCTGGCCCTCGCGGCTCGCCCGGCCTCACCCCTGCCGACGTCGCTCCCTTGACGAACATCGCTCTGACGAACACCTCCGAGGCACTGCCCGTCGCGCCTGCTCATTCCGGCGGTCCGCTCGAGGCGATCCGTTCGCGCGACTGACGCTCCGAGCCTCGCCCCACCGACGCCGGTATCGCGAGCACCCGTGCGCGGCGGCGCCGGAGGTGGCACTCTTGTCGTCGTGACTGACCTGATCGACACCACCGAGATGTATCTGCGCACCATCTATGACCTCGAAGAAGAGGGCATCCCCCCGTTGCGCGCCCGCATCGCGGAGCGCCTCGGCCACTCCGGGCCCACGGTGTCGCAGACGGTCGCGCGCATGGAGCGCGACGGTCTGCTCCACGTCGCGAACTCCCGGCGCATCGAACTGACACCCGAGGGGCGCCTGCTCGCGACTCGCGTCATGCGCAAGCATCGCCTCGCGGAGCGGTTGCTCGTCGACGTCATCGGCCTCGAGCTCGAGTACGTCCACGACGAGGCGTGCCGGTGGGAGCACGTCATGAGCGAGCGCGTCGAGCGCAAGATCCTCGAGCTCATCGTCGACAAGGGCCTGTCCCCGTACGGCAACCCGATTCCCGGGCTGGACGAGCTCGGCTGGGGCGAGGCGCCGGAGGGTTTCCGTGACGGCGTGCAGTCGCTCGTCGAGGTGGCCGGCAGCGAGTCGCTGCGCGTGGTGGTGCGCCGCATCGGCGAGCCCGCGCAGGCGGACGCCGAGTCTCTCGCGGTGCTGACGAGCGTCGGGCTGAGCCCCGGGGTGGCCCTCGACGTGCGTGCTGACGGCGACCGCGTCCACGCGGCCGTCGCCGATCGGCCTGACGACGCCGTGTCGCTGCCCGAGGACATCGCCTCGCACGTATTCGTGTCCGTGACGGGTCAGCAGGCCTGAGGTTGCATGTGATGTTCATCACGAGCACACTCTGTAACGGATTCTGAACCTCCGCTGGTGGCGCGACGAACGGGGCCTGAGACGGGTGCTCGATGCCGAAATGACGCCTATCTCGCCGGTTCCTGATTCACCGTCGTCGTGACTGATTCGTTACCGTCTTACCTGGTTCGACAACGAACACTCGCGTGCCGGACACGCCGAGCCCTGCCTGCGGCGCGCGAGTCATGTCAGCTACACCACCTGGCAGGGGTGGGGGACCCACTTCTTCGTTCCTGATCCGCGAAGCGCAGATCAAGAACTCGGGGTGAAGCTCGCGTCGCACGCACGAAGCGCCGAGAGCCGGGCCGAGCAACAGGTCCGAACCCGACAGCTCACCTCACAGGCGTTCGAGAGGTTGCACATTGTCCATCAAGAACACGCCGGGCCCGCTGCGTCCTGTGAAGCAGACGCGCACCCTGGCCATGCTCACCACGACCGTCGCCGTCTCCGGTGGTCTGGTCGCTGGTCTCGGCATCACGCAGAGCGCCGGTGCGGCCCCTGAGTCGGGCGCCGTTCACGAGGCCGCGGCTGCCGCCACGACACCCCTCGAGCTCAAGACCGTCACGCCGGCCAAGAAGCTCGTCGTCGCCCCGAAGGCCGCCCCGAAGCCCGCCGCCAAGGCCGCCCCGAAGCCCGCCGCCAAGGCCGCCGCGAAGCCCGCCGCCGCGAAGAAGTCGACGCGCGCGACGTCGCAGGCGCTGAAGCAGGTGTCGCGCTCGCAGGCCCGCAGTGCGCTGACGTCGGCCTCCGTGAAGCCCGTCAGGGCCGAGCGCAAGGCGAAGATCGCCGAGCCGGCGCAGCGTCGCTCGATCGTCGTCAAGAAGCGCACCGCGCCCGCCGCGTCGCAGTCGACGAACACCCACCGCGCCGCGTCGCAGTCGACGAACACC
>NZ_LSJT01000148.1:0-54989 GCF_001556795.1 Dermacoccus sp. CCH2-D9 | reverse complement strand
GCTCGGAGATGTGTATAAGAGACAGATCCGGGGGTTGTCACCACCGCCGTCTAGCGTTCGCGACATGGTGACGAACACGCAGACGAATCCGACCGCGGTGCAGGGCTGCCTCGACGATCTCGGCACCCCGTTGCACGACGTCACCTTCGTCATCGTCGACCTCGAGACCGCCGGGGGTCGCCCGGGCGCGCAGGGCATCACGGAGATCGGCGCTGTCAAGGTCCGTGGCGGCGAGGTGCTCGGCGAGTTCGCCACCCTCGTCGACCCCGGCTGCGCGATCCCACCGCAGATCCAGCGGCTCACCGGCATCACGACGGCGATGGTGCACGACGCGCCGAAGCTGGCATCGGTGCTGCCCGCATTCTTCGAGTTCCTCGGGCCCGACGCCGTCCTCGTCGCCCACAACGCACCCTTCGACGTCGGCTTCCTCACGGCGGCCGCACGGGATCTCGAGGTCCCGTGGCCCGCTCCTGCGGTCGTCGACACGGTCAAGCTCGCCCGCGCCCTCGTGCCGCGCGACGAGGTCCGCAATCACCGCCTCGGCACGCTCGCGGCCCACTTCGGCGCAAGTGTCAACCCGAATCACCGCGCCCTCGCTGACGCCCAGGCCACCGTCGACGTCCTGCACGCCCTGCTCTCGCGAGCCGGCAGTCTCGGCGTCACCTCGCGTGAGGAACTGCTCTCCTTCAGCGCGAAGGTGCCGGCGGCGCGGCGCCGCAAGGCCACCCTGGCCGACGGCCTGCCCGCCGAGCCCGGCGTCTACGTCTTCGAGAACGAGGACGGAAAGCCGCTGTACGTCGGCACGTCCGGCAACCTCCGCACCCGCGTGCGTTCGTACTTCACCGCGTCGGAGAAGCGTCGCGAGATGGGGCTCATGGTCGATCTCGCCGCCCGCGTGACGCCCATCCCCTGCGCGACGGCGCTCGAGGCACACGTGCGTGAGATCCGGCTCATCGCCGAGCATCGGCCACGGTTCAACCGACGCTCGAGCCGGCCGGAGAAGATCGCATGGCTCAAGATCACCGACGAGAAGTTCCCGCGCCTGTCCGTCGTGCGCGAGCAGCGAGCCGACGAGGCGACGTACCTCGGCCCGTTCCGCACGATGGTCGCCGCGCGGCTCGCCCGCGATGCGGTGCACGACGTCCGCCGCATTCGCCAGTGCACCACGCCCATCCGCGCCAAGGGCGGCACGGCGTGCGTCCTGGCGGAGATGGATCGGTGCGATGCGCCCTGTATCGGAGGCATCACCCAGCGCGATTACCTCGACCTCGTGTCGAGGTTGAGGCAGGAACTGCTCAACGAGCCCGGGTCCATCGTCAATGACGTCGAGGCGCGCCTGGCCCGCCTCGCGGGGCAGGAACGCTTCGAGGAGGCCCGCGCTGGGCGCGACGCCCTCATCGAGCTCCTGCGTGGGCTCGACCGTCACCAGCGCCGGGCACCCATCGTCAACAATCCGCATCTCATGGCGGCACGGCCACGTCGGGGCGGCGGCTGGGAGTTCGCCGTCATCCGACACGGTCGGCTCGCGGCGAGCGGTGCCTCACGACCCGGTCAGGATCCACGGCTGACGATCGAGGCCTTGCGGGCGACGGCCGAGGCCGTCGCGACCCCGCCTGCACACCGTTCCGCAGCGCTCGAGGAGGAGACGGAGGTGCTCCTGCGCTGGATCGCGCGCGCAGGCACCCGCATCGTCGAGACGGACGCGCCGTGGGTCAGCCCGCGGGATGCCGCGACACGCTACCTCGACGATCTCGATCCCGTCGTCCGCCGCGCGCACGAAGCGGCAGCCGTCGAATCCGGCGTGCTCGCGCATCCCGGACAGGGGCGGGCGACGACCCGTCAGTCGTCGAGCCCCAGATCGAACCCCGCGTCGAGATCGCGTTGGGAGTAGGTGCGAAAGGCCAGGTGCGTGTCGGTCTCGAGCACGCCGTCGACCTTGTTGATGCTTCCGGAGATCACCTCGGCGAGTTGCTCGTACGCCGTGACGCGCACCATCGCGATGAGGTCGACGCCTCCGGTCACCGAGTAGACCTCCGTCACCCCGGGCACGTCGGCGACGTGCTGGGCCACCTCGGGGATGCGTGCGACGTCCGCCTTGATGAGGACGATGGCGGTGATCATCGGGTCTCCTTCATGAGGGGCTCGGAATCGGCGTCTACGGCACTCGAACCGTGGATCCAGACGTCGAGGGTGCGTTGCGCGGCGCTGGAATCGACGGCCTCGGCAGCGCGCGTCATGCCCGCACGGATGCCGGACGCGAGGTCGTCCGCGCCACCGAAGAGGCTGCCGCGCTCGTACTGGGCGACGAGTGCGAGAGCCGCGCCGGCGTTGAGCAGGACGGCGTCGCGCACGGGCCCGCGCTTCCCGGCGAGGACGTCACGGACGACCTGAGCGTTGAACGACGCGTCTCCGCCGCGCAGCGCCTCGATCGGGGCTGGCGACAGCCCGACCTGCTCGGGCGAGATGCTCTCTTCGATGACCTCGCCGTCGTGCACCCACCACAGGCTCGACGTCGTCGCCAGGGTGAGCTCGTCGAGGCCGTCGTCACCCCGGAAGACCGCCGCATCGGCGCCGCGTTGCGCGAAGACGCCAGCCATGACCGGTGCCATCCGACGGTTCGCGCAACCCACAGCAGCGATGGCTGGGCGCGCCGGATTGGTCAGGGGGCCGAGGAAGTTGAACGCGGTCGGGACGGCGAGCTCCCGCCGCGTCGCGGCGGCGTGCCGCATGGCGGGGTGGAAGCTCTGGGCGAACAGGAACGTCATCGGGGCATGCGTCACGTCTTGCTGCAGCTCGTCGACGTCCGCGCTCAGGTCGACCCCGAGCGCTTCGAGAACGTCAGCCGTCCCGGTCGAGCTCGAGCTGGCTCGGTTGCCGTGCTTGGCCACCTTGACCCCGGCACCGGCGCACACGAGCGCGGCCATCGTCGAGATGTTGACGGTGTGTGCCATGTCGCCGCCCGTGCCGACGATGTCGAGGGCCGGCACGTCGAGCCTGAACGGCCGGGCGTGCTCGACCATGACGTCGGCGAGCCCCCGCAGCTCCTCCACCGTCTCGCCCTTGCTGTGAAGTGCGACGAGGAACGCCGCGAGCGGAACGGGGGCGACCTCCCCGTTCATCACGGCCGTCATCGCGGCGTGGGTCTGCTCTGGCGTCAGGTCCTCCCCACGCATGAGCTGGGCCACGAGGCTCGGCCACTTCATGACGGATCTCCTTGCACGTCGTTCGTCGTACCACCACCCTAAGCGGCGCCGTGACCGTGCGACAGGCGCGTCCACCGACGTCCCGCGTCACCGTGCTAGGCGCTGACGTGCGGGGTTGCAACCGCGTCAACACACACAGGAAGAACACCCTTCAACACCCAGCGAGCACACAGAGCAGATAACGAATATGTGTCCAATTGGGGGGCCGCTGTCATGATCGCTGCCAGGGCAGGACATAATGTCCGGGTGGCGACCGCAACTACAGCTCAGACGAGCGAACACGGCATCCCCGCCGGGCACGCACCGGCGACCCGACCCAACCTGACTGCCGTAGGCACGATGGTGTGGCTCGGGAGCGAACTCATGTTCTTTGCCGGATTGTTCGCGATGTATTTCACGATCCGCTCCGTGGCAGGCGACCTGTGGCACGAACGCACGTCGCACCTGAACGTGACGCTGGCGGCCATCAACACGACGATCCTCGTGATCTCGTCCGTGTGGTGCCAGCTCGGCGTGTTCAAGGCGGAGCACGGCATCCCCCACCGCACGGGCAAGCTGCTCGAGGTCGGCAAGTGGGGAATGCGTGAGTGGTACTCCCTCACCTACCTGTTCGGCGCGATCTTCGTCTCCGGCCAGATCATGGAGTACGCCACGCTGCACGAGGAGGGCATCTCCCTCGACAGCGACGCCTACGGCTCGATGTTCTACATCACGACCGGCTTCCATGGCATCCACGTGACCTGTGGCCTTCTCGCGTTCCTGCTCATCATCGGACGCACGTTCACCTCGCGCACCTACAGCCACCACCAGGCCACGGGCGCGATCGTGACGTCCTACTACTGGCACTTCGTGGACGTCGTGTGGATCGCGTTGTTCGCTGCCATCTACCTCCTCAAGTGATGCGCGACACCACTAGCAGAACCCGAACCCTGACTCCCCCGACCGCCGACAGGATGTCCTTGTGAGCACTCTCGCCGCCCGCCGCCGACACCCGGCCTCCCTGTTCGTCGTCCTGCTGCTGGCCCTGGTCGTCACCGGTGGCCTGTACGCAGCCTTCGCGCCGAAGAGCGCCAAGGCCGAGACGACGTCCGCCAGTGACGTCAACGCTGGCAAGCAGCTGTTCCTCGCGAACTGCTCGACCTGCCACGGCACGAACGCCACCGGCACGTCCGCCGGCCCCTCCCTCGTGGGCGTCGGCGCTGCCGCCGTCGACTTCCAGGTGGGCACCGGCCGCATGCCGCTCGCCGCGCCAAACACGCAGGCGCAGCGCAACACGAAGCAGTTCAGCGACAAGGAGATCGCCCAGATGGCCGCCTACGTGGCCTCGCTCGGCACCGGTCCCAACGTCCCCGAGAAGCAGTACACGACCCCGGGTGGCAACTCGGCCAAGGGTGGCGAACTGTTCCGCGTCAACTGCGCCATGTGCCACAACTTCGCCGGCTCGGGTGGCGCGCTGACGCGAGGCAAGTACGCGCCGCCGCTGACGTCCGTCTCGGGCAAGCACATCTACGAGGCCATGCAGACGGGCCCGCAGTCCATGCCGGTGTTCAACGACACGAACCTGTCGCCGCAGGACAAGAAGGACATCATCACCTACCTCAAGGACATCGAGAAGCAGCCTGCGCAGGGTGGTCACACCCTGGGCAACCTCGGCCCGGTCTCCGAGGGTCTGTTCGTGTGGACGTTCGGCATCGGCCTGTGCATAGCGGTGGCTGTCTGGCTCGGACGTAAGGCAGCGTGATGAAATTCCCCCGCTTCGGCTCTGACTCGTCAGACAGGAAACGCAACGAAATGAATGAAACCGGCGCGCATGCGCTCCCCGGTGACGGCCACCCGGACAACGCTCCGGTGAGCCCGAACGACGGGCACGTCGAGCGTTCGGGCGCACTACCCGAGCACTTCTCCGACCCGGGCCTGCCCCCGCACGTCCACCGTCTCGGTGACGAGGATCCGGCTGCGGCCAAGCGCTCCGAGCGCCAGGTCGCCATGCTGTTCCTGCTCTCGATGATCGCGACGATCGCGTTCGTCGTCTGCTACTTCGCGGTCGGCCGCGAGTCGATCATCTCGGTTCCTTTCATCGGCCCGATGAAGGCGCTGCACTTCGCTCTCGGCCTCACGATGGCGATCTCCATGCTGGGCATCGGCCTGGGTGCCATCCACTGGGCTAAGACGATCATGCCCGACGAAGAGGTCGTCGAGGAGCGGCACGAGCTCAAGTCCGACGACGAGGCCTGGGAAGCCGCCGCCAAGATCATGACGGGTGGCGCGGAGGCCGCGCAGCTGAAGCGTCGCCCGCTGCTCAAGTGGACGCTCGGTGGCGCTCTCGGTCTGTTCGCCGTCCCGGTGGCTCTTCCGCTGCTCGGTGGTCTCGGCCCCATGCCGAAGAACGACCTCGCGACGACGCTCTGGGACGAGAAGATCAACGGCCGCGGCCGCCGCCTCATGCGCGACCCCGAGGGCACCGCGATCCGCGCCTCGGACGTCACGCTGGGTTCGGTCTTCCACGTCCTGCCGGAGGGCATCAACACGACGGAGCACCCCCTCAACGAGAAGGCGAAGGCCTCCGTGCTGCTCGTGCGGCTCGACGAGGAGAAGATCAAGTCGGAGCGTCAGCGCAAGTGGGGTGTTGACGGCATCGTCGCCTACTCCAAGATCTGCACACACGTCGGCTGCCCCGTCGGCCTGTACGAACAGCAGACGCACCACCTGCTGTGCCCGTGCCACCAGTCCACGTTCGACATGACGGATGACTGCAAGGTCATCTTCGGCCCCGCCAAGCGTCCGCTGCCGCAGCTGAAGATCTCGGTCGACGACGAGGGCTACCTCGTTGCTGACCAGGGCTTCAAGCGCCCGGTCGGCCCGAGCTTCTGGGAAGACAACGGGAAGGAACTCAAGTCATGAGCACCGCTGCCTCTTCCGCGAGCGCAACGCACCCCACGACACAGCGTCAGGACCCGCAGGGCGGCCTGGCTGGCATGTCCAACTGGTTGGACGAGCGCACGGGCGGCGCCAAGGGCGTTCGCTTCCTCATGAAGAAGGTGTTCCCCGACCACTGGAGCTTCATGCTCGGTGAGGTCGCGCTGTACTCCTTCGTCATCCTCATGATCACCGGTACGTTCCTCACGTTCTGGTTCGTGCCGTCGCAGGGCGAGACGATCTACAACGGTCAGTACGTCCCGATGCAGGGCATCCAGATGTCGGAGGCCTACGCCTCCGCGATCGACATCTCGTTCGACATCCGTGGTGGGTTGCTGATCCGTCAGCTCCACCACTGGGCGGCGCTGCTGTTCATCGTGTCGATCATGATGCACATGTTCCGCGTGTTCTTCACGGGCGCGTTCCGCAAGCCCCGCGAGATCAACTGGGTCATCGGCACCCTGCTGTTCATGCTCGCGATCATCGAGGGCTTCATGGGCTACTCGCTCCCGGACGATCTGCTCTCGGGTACGGGTATCCGCGCCATGGAGGGCTTCATCCTTTCGGTCCCGATCGTCGGCACGTACATCTCGTACGCGCTGTTCGGTGGCGGCTTCCCCGGCGAGATGATCATCCCCCGCTTCTTCACGCTCCACATCCTCATCATCCCGGCGATTCTCGTCGCGTTGCTCGCCGCACACCTCATCCTGCTCGTCGTGCACAAGCACACCCAGTACCCCGGCCCGGGCCGCTCCGACAAGAACGTGGTCGGCTTCCCCCTCATGCCGGTGTACATGGCGAAGGCCGGTGGCTTCTTCTTCGTCGTGTTCGGTATCACGGCGCTGATCTCGGGTCTCATCACGATCAACCCGATCTGGATGTACGGACCGTACGAGCCGACGCAGGTGACGGCCGGTTCGCAGCCTGACTGGTACATGGGCTTCGCCGACGGTGCTCTCCGTCTGCTGCCCGGCGTGTTCGAGTTCCAGCTGTTCGGCCACACGTGGAGCATGAACATCTTCCCGGGTTCGATCGCCTTGCTGCCGTTGTTCTTCGGCGCCATCGCGGTCTACCCCTTCATCGAGGCCTGGGTCACGGGCGACAAGCGTGAGCACCATGTGCTCGACCGTCCGCGCAACGCTCCGACGCGCACGGCGATCGGCGTGGCGTTCGCGACGTTCTATGCGGTCCTCATGTTCGCGGCCGGCAACGACCTGATGGCGATCAAGCTGCACATGTCGATCAACGACATCACGTACTTCTTCCGCGTCATGGTCTTCCTCGGCCCGATCCTCGCCTACCTCCTGACTAAGCGCATCTGCCTCAGCCTGCAGCGTCGCGACCGCGACCTGGTGCTGCACGGGCGCGAGTCCGGACGCGTCATCCGCACGCCGGAGGGTCGATTCTTCGAGGCGCACGAGCCGCTCGACGAGTACACGCGTTGGCAGCTCGTGAGCTACGAGGCCGGTACTCCGAGCCAGATCGAGCTCGATGGTCTTTCGGGCAAGGAGCGGAGGAAGGCGAAGCGTCGCAACCGCTGGACCAACTTCTACTACAAGGACAGCATCGCCCCCGTCACTCCGGCCGAGCTCGAGGCAGCTCACCACCACGGTGACGACCACGCTCTCGAGGGCGCTCACTGAGTCGCCCGCGAGGATAACGCCGAAGGCCCCCGACATCACTGATGTCGGGGGCCTTCGGCGTATCTCGGCCGGGAGGCGTCAGGACGACGCTCCATGGCCACCTCAGGTGGGCCGGCCAGGGAGGAAGGGCAGCTTCCCGGGTGCAGGCGTCTGCGGGTGCCAGGTCGCCACGCGCTTCGGGTGGCGGAGTTCCGCGAGGCTGCCGGCCTCGCCCGGGATGGTGCTCTGGACGCACCGCATCGCCTCGATCCCCCTCGCCCGCGTTTGTCTCGCATTCGTCACCGGTCGTGAGGGTGTCGCCCACGCATCAGCTCATGCGTCCACGTGGTCCGGAGGGATTCTCCCCCGTCTCATCGTGCCGTACAGCGGTGCCTCGCTCGGCGGCCGGAGCCGTTCGCTCATCGCGCCCGGAGCCGCCTCGTGCTCACGTCAGGGCAACGTCGACATCGTGGCCGGAGCCGCCTCCTACTCGCGTCAGAACAATGTCGCCATCGTGCCCGGGGCCGTTTCGTCGTCGCCTCCCGGCCCCGGTCGTCGCTCAACGGCTGGTGGTCGTGGGGAGACGGCCGACGCCATACCAGCCTGCCCTGCCCCCGCCTGCGAGCGGGCACCCCTACAAGCGGGCATGAGGGCGCCGCCTCGGGAGGCAAGGAGCGCGCACCACGCTGTGAGAGGCGGCGGGCGCCCAGCAGCGTCTCTGCATGGTCCTTCGCCTGAGCTGATGGCGGCGCGCCCAGCAAGTCGCCCGTCGGTGCCCTGCGATGACGGCGGCGATTGGCCCTGGCCTGCTGTGCCGGCAGCGTAGCCGCGGCGCAGATGAGTCCCTGATTGTGGTGAAACACCGGTCGTCGCGCCCCCGGCCTCTTGGACGTGGGCGCAGCCACCGCGTGATCCTTCGAGTCAACCTCCTACAGAATCCTCGAACGGAGTCATCACGATAACCGCACCTCACATTGTCGACCCTGCCAGCGTGCTGGGCGAAGCCTTGTCCGAAGCAACCCGGACATGGTGCGCCACCTACTGCAAACCATTGCTCAACGCTCTGCCGTCCGCCGACGCTGACGCCGTGATCGGCGCCGAGTGGGGCCTACCCAGCCCGACACGCACGACCCACCGCAATGGCTACCGCCACCGCGACCTCGACACCCGCCTCGGCACCCTCGACATGGCTGTGCCGAAGCTGCGCTCAGGCGCCTACTTGCCGGACTGGCTCATGGAACGACGCAAACGAGCCGAGTCCGCACTCATCACGGTCGCCGCTGACTGCTACCTCGCCGGCGTGTCCACGCACCGCAGGGCTCCCCCGCTGCGCGGGACGCGGGGTTCGTAGCGGGTGGTACCCCCAAGCTGGCGAAAAACCCTCGGCACCAACGCGCCGTCGAGTCCCAGGTCAGCCGTATGGGCGCCGACCTCGACCCGCTCCACGACGACTTCCGCCACCGCCCCCTCGACGATGCAGGCCCGTTCACGTTCGTCACCGCCGACGCCCTCACGATGAACGCGCGGGAAGGACGCCGCGTGATCAACACCGTCGTCTCGCTCGCCACCGGCGTCAACAATGACGGCCACCGTGAAGTGCTCGGCCTGCGCGTGGCCACGAGCGAAACCGGGTCAGCGAGGAACGAGTTCTTCGCCGACCTCGTCGCCCGCGGCCCGAGCAGTGTCCTGCTCATCACCAGCGAGGCCCACCGGTCTGTGCGAAGCGATCAGCGCGAACCTGCCCGCCGCGAGCTGGCAACGATGCCGCACTCACGACGCCGCGAACTCGTCGGAATCTTCCCCAACCGCGACGCGATCGTGCATCTCGTCGGCGCCGTCCTGGCCGAACAAACCGATGAACGGGCCGAAGGACGACGCTACCTCGGCCTCGACGTCCTCGCCCGCTCACACGCGGCCATCCTCACCGACCCGCCCACCGAGCCAGGACACGAACCCATGCCCGCACTCACCGCCTGAACCCACCCCGCGAAGGAACACACCGTTACACCACCGCCAGAGACTTGACCGCCGGCGCGCCCAGGAGCGACGCGCGCGAGCGCGAGCGAGCCGCCGCGATCCCCGCACTCTCGCAAGATCCGCTGCGTGAGTTGATCGTGCTTCGCAGTAGTTTGATCGTGCTTCGCAGTTGCCGACGCGATTCGCAGATGTGCACGTCATTGGCGAAAGGGGGACGGAAATCGCAAACGTGGACGAAAATCGCAGGTACGCACGGGCCGCTGTGGGGCGCCCGGGCGGCTTTGCCGGCCCCGCCACTGTCATCACCGCATGCTCGCGTGACGTCGCACAGCCGAACTAGCGAGTCCGCTTCATCCCAGACATGCAGATCGCCCCGCCCTTCCAGAGGAAGGGCGGGGCGATCTTTGGTGCGAGTGATCAGATGGCGTGCTCGCCACTGAAGTATTCGAACGTCCACAGCACGACTGCAACGCAGACAAGCGGAGCGGCGATGAACACGATCCACCAGCCGACAGCCATCCCGAACGCGAGCAGCGCAATCGCAGCGGCGAGCCACAGCGGCGTCCACGAGTAGGGCGAGAAGAAGCCCTGCTCGCCGGACACTTCGCTGATCTCGCCCTCGGGGCGGTCGCTCGGGCCCGCACCCAACTTGCGGTCGGTGACCGCGAAGTAACCGGCGATCATGAGGCCGAAGCCGGTGCTGAGCGCGAGGCCGACGACACCCACTGGCTCGTCCCAGTGGCTGAAGTGACCGTAGATGAAGATCAGCGG
Organism: Dermacoccus sp. CCH2-D9; assembly: GCF_001556795.1. NCBI lineage: Bacteria > Bacillati > Actinomycetota > Actinomycetes > Micrococcales > Dermacoccaceae > Dermacoccus > Dermacoccus sp. CCH2-D9. The sequence continues at coordinate 44,500 of NZ_LSJT01000148.1, read as the reverse complement.
CAAGTAGAAGAGGCCGAGCACGAGGAAGAGCTTGTATGACGTCTTCATGCGGTGTGAGCCTTTCCACCCAGCTGGTCAACCGTGTCCTGCGCCGGCAGGACGGAGAAGACCCCGACCTCCGGGTGGTGCAGGTCGAACGCGGGGCGCTCGGAACGGATGCGCGGGATGCTGTTGAAGTTGTGACGCGGCGGCGGGCAGGACGTCGCCCACTCGAGCGAGGCCCCGAAGCCCCACGGGTCGTCCTCCGTGACGAGCGGCGCCTTCTTCCACGTGATGTACACGTTGTAGAGGAACGGCAGCATCGAGGCACCCAGCAGGAACGAGCCAACGGTCGAGACCTGGTTCAAGGACTGGAACCCGTCCTCCGGGAGGTAGTCGGCGTAACGACGGGGCATGCCCTCGACACCCAGCACGTGCTGAACGAGGAACGTCAGGTGGAAGCCGACGAACAGCAGCCAGAAATGGATCTTGCCGATCGTCTCGTTCAGCATGCGGCCGGTGAACTTCGGCCACCAGAAGTAATACCCCGCGAACATCGCGAACACGACGGTGCCGAAGACGACGTAGTGGAAGTGCGCCACGACGAAGTAAGAGTCGGACAGGTGCAGGTCGAGCGCCGGGCTGGCGAGGATGACACCCGTCAGACCACCGAAGAGGAAGGTCGCGAGGAAGCCGAGCGCCCACAGCATCGGAGTCTCGAAGGTGAGCGAGCCACCCCACATGGTGCCGATCCAGTTGAAGAACTTCACGCCGGTCGGGACGGCGATGAGCATCGTCATGACGGCGAAGAAGGGCAGGAGCACCTGGCCGGTCGCGTACATGTGGTGAGCCCACACCGAGACCGACAGCGCGCCGATGGCGATCGTCGCGAAGACCAGTGTCTTGTAACCGAAGATCGGCTTGCGCGAGAAGACCGGCAGGACCTCGGAGATGATGCCGAAGAACGGCAGCGCGATGATGTACACCTCGGGGTGCCCGAAGAACCAGAACATGTGCTGCCAGAGCATGGCTCCGGCCGTTTCCGAGTCGAACACGTGCGCATTCATCGTGCGGTCGAGGCCGAGGCCGAACAGCGCAGCGGCGAGGACCGGGAAGACGAGCAGCACGAGGATCGAGGTGATGAGCACTGTCCACGTGAAGATCGACGTGCGGAACATTGTCATGCCGGGAGCGCGCATGCAGACGATCGTCGTGACGAAGTTGACCGCACCCATGATCGAGGCGAAACCGGTCAGCGCGAGGCCGTAGACCCACAGGTTGCCGCCGAGACCGGGGCTGTAGGTGGTGCTCGACAGCGGCGCGTACGCGAACCAACCGAACGAGGCCGCACCCTGCGGCGTCAGGAAGCCGGCCACTGCGATGAGGCTGCCGAAGAGGTAGAGCCAGTAGGCGAACATGTTGAGTCGCGGGAAGGCGACGTCGGGCGCGCCGATCTGCAGCGGCATGAGCGCGTTCGCGAAGCCCGAGAACAGCGGCGTCGCGAACATCAGGAGCATCACCGTGCCGTGCATGGTGAACAGCTGGTTGAACTGCTCCGGGTTGTCGACGATTTGCAGGCCGGGCGACCACAGCTCGGCACGGATGACCAGAGCCATCGCACCACCGAGCAGGAAGAAGATGAACGACGTGATGAAGTACAGGTTGCCGATGACCTTGTGGTCGGTCGTCGTCAACCACTTGACGATGGTTCGGCCCGCGTTGAAGTCCTCAGGACGCCGTGCCTCGGGGCGCTGCTGAAGGCCTGCGGCGGGAGTCGTAGCCGTAGCCATTACTTACCCTCCTTGACGATGTCCGGCGCGCCGACACCCTCGGGCAGGTACTGCTGGTCCTGCGGGGCGACGCTGGAACGGTTGAGGGAGTTCGACAGGAAGCCGGACTTGCCCTGCTTGCGCAGGTCGTCCATGTGCTTGTCGTACTCCGCCTGCGAGACGACCTTCACGTTGAAGAGCATCTGAGAGTGGTACGCACCGCACAGCTCGGCGCACTTGCCCTTGAAGGTGCCCTCTTGCGTCGTGTCGACGGCGAACTTGTTCACCTTGCTCGGGATCATGTCGAGCTTCTGCAGGAACTGCGGCACCCAGAACGTGTGGATGACGTCGCGCGTCGTCAGCACGAACTCGACGCGCTTGTTCACGGGCAGGTACAGCGTCGGCAGTCCGGCCTCGGCGCCCGGCTTGCCGGCCTTCATGTCACCCATGACGCCGGTGTCGTAGGTCTTGGCGTCGACGTAGTTGAAGTCCCAACTCCACTGCTTGCCGACGACGTTGATCGTCACGTCGGGCTTCGGCTTGGTGTCGAGCAGCTTGTTCTCCAGCCCGACCGTCTTGCCGAACAGCACGGCGACCATGAAGATCGGCACGACCGTGTAGAGGATCTCCATCGGCACGTTGTACTGCATCTGCGCCGGGAAGCCCGTGTCGCTCTTGCGACGGCGGTAGCGCAGGATGCACCAGAGCATGAGGCCCCAGACGAGCACGCCGACGGCGAGCGCCCAGTACCAGGTGTCCACCCAGAAATCGATCACATGGTGGGAGTTCTCGGTGACGCCCTCGGGCAGCCAGCCGCGGCTGACCTCTCCGGAGCACGCGGTCAGCGGCAGTACCGCTCCACCGACACCGACAGCAGCAATTCGACGACGCCACGAGGGGCTCGTCTTCCGTAAGGGCCGACGCACAGCGTCCACCTTCCTCAGATCCATACCAGGCACATTCAAACCTTATCCCAGGCTCAGACTTCGCCAAGGGTCGGGGGGTATCTCCTGGCTCTAACGATTGCCTAACGGCACCCGCGCGCCCGGCACCAGACCGGTGATCGGCGGCGAGGTGACGAGGTGCGCGACGGCGTCGCGGTACGCCGGACGCTCCATGGTGGTGATGCCCAGGCTCGCGAGGTGGTCCGTGCGCCACTGCACGTCGATCAGACGCGGCCCGGGCTCGGCGAACACGACCTCGCTCAGCGCCCACAGCGCCACCTTCGATGCGTCAGTCGCGACGTGGAACTTCGACTCGCCGGCGAACAACCCACCGAGCGCGAGCCCATAGAGGCCGCCGACGAGTTCGCCGTCCTGTCTCACCTCGATCGAGTGCGCCACCCCGAGGCGGTGGAGTGCGCCGTAGGCCGAGGCGACGGCGGGGGTGATCCACGCGCCGTCACGGCTCGGGTCGGCGCAGGCGGCGACAACGTCGTCGAACGCGGTGTCGATGCTCACCTCCATCGTCCGGCCCGAGCGACGCAGGCTGCGGGAGACGTGGAAGTCACCGCGACGCAGGACGCCGCGCTCCAGCGGCGACCACCAGCCGAGCGGTTCGCCGCCGCCCTCCCCCAGACCCATCGGGAAGACGCCCTGGGAGTACGCCCCGACGATCGTCGCCGGTTCGAGGTCGGCGCCGAGGGCGACGAGGTCGTCATCGGCGTCGAAGTCGGCGTCGGCGAAGTTCCACCGGCACTCGAGCTCGAGCGGGTTCACGACCGCCGATCACGCAGGCGCGCCGCCACCTCGCCTGCCGCGGCGTCACCGTAAGCCGCGCGGAAGCGGTCGAGGAAGGCGGGCGCCTTCAGCACGTACTCCTGGGTGCCGACGGTCTCGATGACGTGAGCGGCGAGCACCGAACCCAGCTGGGCGCAGCGCTCCAGCTCGAGCTGCCACGACAACCCGGCCAGGAATCCAGCGCGGAAGGCGTCGCCGACGCCCGTCGGGTCGACCGCCTGCGCGATCTGGGCGACGGGCACGTCGATCGTCGGCTCACCGCGGCGGTGGATGCTCGCGCCGTCCTTGCCGCGGGTGATGACACGTACCCCGACGCGGTCGAGGATCTCGTCGGCGCTCCAGCCCGTCTTCTGCTCCGTGAGGTGCGATTCGTACTCGTTGGTGAACAGGTACTGCGCGCCGTCGATGATGTCGCGGATGAACGCGCCGTCGCCGAAGGCCAGCTGCTGGGAGGGGTCCGCGACGAACGGGATGCCCCGACGCCGGCACTCCTGCGTGTTGCGACGCATGCCCTCCGGGTCGTGCGCGCCGATGAGGACGAGGTCAAAACCCCCGTGGCGCTCGGCGATCGGGCCGAGTTCGACCTCGCGCCCCTCCGACATCGCACCCGGGTAGAACGACGCCATCTGCGCCATGTCGTTGTCGGTCGTGCAGACGAAACGCGCGGTGTGCTGCGTCTGCGAGATGCGCACCTCAGAGGTGTCGACGCCATGACGCTCCAACCAGGAGCCGTAGTCGGCGAAATCGGCGCCCACGCACCCGATGAGGATCGGGCGCAGGCCGAGGTTGCCGAGGCCGAACGCGATGTTGCCCGCCACGCCTCCGCGGCGGATCTGCAGGTCGTTCACGAGGAACGAGACCGAGATCTTGTCGAGCTGCTCGACGACGAGCGAATCGGCGAAACGCCCGTCGAACGTCATGAGATGGTCGGTTGCGATGGAACCCGTCACTGCGATCTTCACCGCATCAACCTACCGTGAAACGCGTTCGGCGCCCACGCTGCCATCGCAGCAGTGGGCGCCGAGGCGGAGCCGATCGGATCAGCTGAAGCTGTCACCGCACGCGCAGGAGCTGCCCGCGTTCGGGTTATCGATCGTGAAGCCCTGCTTCTCGATCGTGTCGGCGAAGTCGATGGAGGCGCCGTCGAGGTACGGCGCGCTCATGCGGTCGACCACGACCTCGACGCCACCGAAGTCGCGCACGAGGTCACCGTCGAGGGTGCGCTCGTCGAAGTAGAGCTGGTAGATGAGGCCCGAGCAGCCGCCCGGCTGCACGCCGACGCGCAGGCGAAGGTCGTCACGGCCCTCCTGCTCGAGCAGGCTCTTCACCTTGGCTGCGGCGACGTCCGTCAGAATGACGCCGTGGGTGGCCGTCTCGGCCTGGGTGTTCGTCTCCACCGTCATCGTGGATCGATCCTCTCTCACGTCTTCGGTCCTGGTGGTCTCCAGGCCGTTCTTCGTGCAACACCGCGGCGGCCCGCCGTGTTCCCGCCCCACCTTACGCGCCGCCGAGGCGCGCCAGTGACGAGCGGACCGGCTCGAGCACTCCGACGACGGCGGCAGCCGCCGTCAGGCACGCAATGGCGGCGAGCAAGAACACGAACCGCCAGACGAACGCAGGGACGTGACCGACGCGCGCGAGCTCCATCGCGTCGTCACGCCCGACGTGGGGGCGGAACAGCTCGAGCGCGGAGCGCAGCCCGCCGACGAGCAGGAACCACGACGCGCTCGCCACGACGACGTTCGTGACGGGATCGGAGGCCCAACGTAGCGTCGCGACGAGCAACGCCCCGACGCACGCGATGACGACGACGCCGAACGCGTTGCGCAGGAGCAGTGCCATGAGTGCGACGACAACGGCGCCGGCGACGAGCCAGATCCGCGCCTGGTCTGCGCGCAGGGCGACCAGACCCCCGAGCCCGACGATCCCGGGCGCCGGGTACCCGGCCAGGAGGGTCAGCACGACGCCGAGCCCACCCTGTCGGCCGACGCTTACCGCCTCACCTGACGAATCACGGTTGAGCCGCACCGAGCGGACGCTGCGCCCCGCGAGAAGAGCGACGAGGGTGTGCCCCGCCTCGTGGACCGCGGTCACGGCATGACGCAACGGGCCGAACAACCAGCCTGCCAGCGCGCACACGGCACCGACGACGGCGCTCAGCAGCATGAGGTCGTCATTCATGTCCCGACATCGCCCCCTCGGGATGGATGAGGCTCTTGACCCTGGCCTTCACCACAGGCACCCGACAGCGGGTGAGGCCACGCGCCATCACGCAGGCCTCACCCGTCGTCGTCGAGCGCCCGGTGTCACGCGCCGTCCGAGGCCTTCGCGACGCGCTGCAGGAGAACCGCCTCGGCGAGGCAGACCTTCGCGAACTCGCCGAGGTGCAGCGATTCGTTCGCGCCGTGCGCGCGGGTGTCGGGGTCTTCGACACCGGTGACGAGCAGCGCAGCGTTGGGCATCATCTCCGCGAACAAGGAGACGAACGGGATCGAGCCGCCGATGCCGACGTCGACGGGGTCGCTGCCCCAGGCGTCACGGAAGGCGGCGCGGGCCTCGTCGTAGAGCGGGCCGGTGGCGTCGGCGTCGAAACCGGAACCGATCTCCTCGAGCTCCACCTCCACCTGCGCACCCCACGGTGCGTGGGAGCGCAGGTGCTCGGCGAGCGCCTCGTAGGCGGCCTGCGGGTCCTGCCCGGGGGCGACGCGCAGCGACAGCTTGGCTCGCGAACTCGCCGCGAGCGTGTTGCTCGCGACGTCGACGCCCGTCGCGTCGAGCCCGATGACGGTGATGCTCGGCCCACGCCACAACCGCGCGGCCAGCGGGCCCGTGCCGATGAGCTGCGTGCCCTCGAGCATGCCGGCGTCGCGGCGCAGCTCCTCGGGCGTGTAGTCGATGTCGACGTTCTCGTCGGAGTCCAGCCCGGCGACGGCGACGCTGCCCGCGTCGTCATGAAGCGTTGCGAGCAGGCGGCACAGCGTCGTCAGCGAGTCGGGGACGGCGCCCCCGAACATGCCCGAGTGCACCGAGTGCGCCAGGGTGCGGACGGTGACGACGGCGCGGACGGTGCCGCGCAGGGTCGTCGTCAGCGCCGGCGTGCCGACGGCCCAGTTCGCTGAGTCGGCGAGCACGAGGACGTCGGACGTCAGCTCGTCCGCGTACGTGCGCAGCAGTGCGGGCAGGGAGTCGGAGGCGATCTCCTCCTCCCCCTCGATGAAGAGGGTGACGGTGCAGGGCAGGTCGTCGCCCCAGGCGCGGATCGCGGCGATGTGCGCCATGACACCGGCCTTGTCGTCGGCCGCGCCGCGGCCGTAGAGGCGACCGTCGCGCTCGGTCGGTTCGAACGGCGGGCTCTGCCAGTCGGCGTCGTCACCGGGGGGCTGGACGTCGTGGTGGGCGTACATGAGGACACGCGGCGACCCTGCGGGTCCTTCCTTGTGCGCGATGACGGCCGGGCGGCCGCCCTCGGAGACGACCTTGACGTCCATCCCCTCGGCCTCGAGCAGCTTCGCGACGGCGCGCGCGGAGTCGTCGACGTGCTGTTGGTCGAACGATCCGAGGGAGACGCTGGGGATGCGCGTGAGGGCCTTGAGGTCCTCGACGACGCCGGGCATGAGGGTGGCGATGCGCTGGCGGAGATCCTCCGGGGCGCCCGCGTTCACGGTGGCAGTCACAGCCGCCACGGTATCCCCCGCGCGCCCGTGTCGGGGATGGGAGGCGCGCGGGCGTGACGTAAAGTGGCGCGGGTGCGAGCAGTGAAGAAGAAGACGAGCAGCGGCGCCACCGCCGTCGGAGCCACCGCGGTCGAGAAGGATGCGACGCGCGAGCCGGCCGCCCCGACGAATGATGCGGCGCACACTCCGCGCCCCGGTGCGAAGAACCGCCCGACGCCTAAGCGCAGGGACCAGGAGGCCGCTCGTCGGCGCCCCCTCGTCGAGACCGACCGCAAGGCAGCCAAGGCGGCAGAGAAGGAGCGCGCACGCGAGGCGCGCGCCCAGCAGCGCGCAGCCGCCGATCGTGGCGAGGAATCCGCGCTGCCGCTGCGCGACCGCGGCCCCGAGAAGCGCTACATCCGTGACCGCGTCGACGCCCGCCTCAGCCTGGGCGAGGTCGCGATGCCGCTCATGTTCATCCTGATCTTCTCGTGGTTCCTGCTGCCCAAGCTGGCCGCCATCACCCTGGCGCTCGTGTGGGTCATCGTGCTCGCGGGCCTCATCGACTCTGCCCTGCTGTGGCGCCGCATCAAGAAGGACCTCATCGCCAAGTTCGGTGCCGTGCCGCGCGGCGGCGCCCTCTATGCGGTGACGCGCTCGATGCAGATGCGCCGCCTGCGCTTCCCCCGTCCGACGGTGAAGCGGGGCGACACGGTCGCCTGACGCGCCTCACCTCGGCACGTCCAGAACGAACGCATGACGAAGGGGGTCGCACCATCCGGTGCGAGCCCCCTTCGTCATGTCGTCAGAGGAGACGCCGCCGAGGCGGGAGGCGCTCATCGCGTCAGCTGCTGCGCGTCTGCACCTCGACGAACGGCGGCTTCGTGACGACGGCCTCGAGCATGCGACCACGCACGTCGACGACGACCTGGTCGCCCTCGGCGAGCATCGGCGAGACGAGCGCGAGCGCGACGCCCATGCCGAGAGTCGGCGAGAACGTCCCGGACGTCACCTCGCCGAGTTCAGCGCCCTCGGCGTCACGCACGATGCAGTGCGCGCGCGGGATGCCGCGGCCGGTGAGCTTGAGGCCACGCGAGATGCGGCGCGGGCCCTCGGCCTTCTCCTTGGTCAGGGCGTCCTTTCCCCAGAACGCGTCCTTCTTCCAGCCGACGGCCCAGCCGGAGCGCGCCTGCACGGGCGTGATGTCGAGCGAGAGATCCTGCCCGTGCAGGGGGTATCCCATCTCGGTGCGCAGGGTGTCGCGCGCCCCGAGGCCACAGGGCAGACCCTCGTAGGGGGCCGCGGCCTCGACGAGGGCGTCCCACAGCGCGAGGGCATCGTCCCAGCGGCAGACGAGTTCGTAGCCGCGCTCACCGGTGTAGCCGGTGCGGCACACGGTGACGGGGCGGCCCTGCCAGTCGGCCTCGTCGAAGCTCATGTAGTCGTGGTCGACGGGCAGAGCGAGTGCGGAGACGACCTCGTCGGACTTGGGACCCTGGACGGCGAGCACGGCGTATTCCTCGTGCGCGTCGGCGACCTCGATACCCTCCGGCGCGGCCTCCTCGAGGCGGCGCACGACCTCGGCCGTGTTCGCGGCGTTGGGGATGAGGAACAGATCGTCCTCGGCCTTGACGTAGACGATCAGGTCGTCGACGACCCCGCCGCTCTCGTCGCAGCACATCGTGTACTGGGCCTGGCCGGGCCCGATCTTGCGCAGGTCGTTCGTCAGGCACGAGTTGACGAAGTCGAGCGCGCCTGCACCCTTCACCGTCGCCTTGCCCAGGTGGCTCACGTCGAAGATGCCGACGCGCTCACGCACCGCGGTGTGCTCGCGCACGACACCTCCGCCCGGATACTCGATGGGCATGTCCCATCCTCCGAAGTCGGCCATCTTCGCCCCGAGGGCGCGGTGACGCTCGTCGAGGGGCGAGAGCTTGTTCTCAGTCATGCCTCGAACCTACCGCGCCCACCGCGTCCTACGGGCCGTTAAGCTCGGCCCAGCAGCATGCACGCCGATGACCTCGGCATCACCCACGAAAGGGGCCCCCACATGGTCGACATCACCCTCAGCGACAAGAGCGCGGACGCCATCGCAGCCGACGCCACCGTCGTCCTCACCGCACCGACGAAGGACGGCGCCCGCGTCATCGACCCCGTCGGAGTCTCCCCCGCCGCAGTCAAGGCGCTCAACGAGGCTCTCGCGACGCTCGAGGCGAAGGGTCGCGCCGACGAGGTGCTGCGCCTGTCGGGTGCCGGCGACCTGAGCGGCCTCGTCATCGCCGTCGGCTCGGGCGTCGACGCCGAGCAGGCGCCGACGAAGGCCTCCGCGCTGCGTGACGCCGCCGGTGCCGCCGCGCGTTCGCTCACGGGCACCTCGAGCGCCGTCTTCGCCTTCCCCGCGGTCGCCGACGACCTCGTCCAGGCCATCTGCGAGGGCATCGCCCTCGGCGCGTACGCCTACACCGCGTACAAGAGCAAGCCGAAGGAAGCCCTCGCCAAGGCAACGCTGCTCGTCACCGACGCGAAGTCGCCCGGCGCCCTCGCGGGCGTCGAGACCGCGGCGGCCGTCGTGACCGCGCAGAACTGGGCGCGCGACCTCGTCAACATGCCGCCGCTCGACCTCAACCCCGCCTCGTTCGCCGACATCGTCCGCAAGCGCATGTCGGGCACCAAGGTCAAGGTCGACATCATGGACGAGAAGGCCCTCGCGAAGGCCGAGTGCGGCGGCCTCATCGGCGTCGGCCGCGGCTCGGCGCGTCCGCCGCGCCTCGTGACGCTGACGTACAAGCCCGCGAAGGCGACGAAGCACATCTCGATCGTCGGCAAGGGCATCACGTTCGACTCCGGCGGCCTGTGCATCAAGCCCGCCAACGGCATGGCGACGATGAAGTGCGACATGGCCGGCGCTGCCGCCGTCGCGGCCTTCCTCGAGGCCGTCGCCGCGCTCGAGCTGCCGGTCGCCGTCACGGGCTACCTGTGCCTCGCCGAGAACATGACGGGCGCCGACGCGCAGCGTCCCGGCGACGTCATCCGCATGCACGACGGCACGACCGTCGAGATCGACAACACCGACGCCGAGGGGCGCCTCGTCATGGCTGACGGCCTGTGCTACGCCACCGAGGAGGAGCCCGATCTCATCATCGACATCGCGACGCTCACCGGCGCGGCCGTGCTCGCGCTCGGCAACCGCACGGCGGCGATCGTCGGCAACAACGACGAGGTGCGCGACGAACTGATCGCGGCCTCCGAGCGCGTCGACGAGCACATGTGGCCGATGCCGCTGCTCGAGCACCTGCGCCCGAGCATCGACTCCGAGGTGGCCGATCTCAAGCACACCGGCGAGCGCATGGGTGGGCTCATCACCGCGGCGATGTTCCTCAAGGAGTTCGTCGGCGAGAAGAACGGCGAGCAGATCGACTGGATCCACATGGACATCGCGGCGCCCGCGTTCAACGAGGGCAGCCCCTACGGCGTCAACCCCAAGGGCGGCACCGGTTTCGCCGTCCGCACCCTCGTCGAGCTGGCTCGCGCCTGATCGAGCAGGCCCGCGGGTGGGAACGGCCGTTTTCCTACCCGCGGGTATTCGGGGCGGGTTTCCGCAACCCCGTCCGCGAGTGACAAGATGGCCTTGATCGGGGAGATCCGCTCGCTGCGAAGTGCCCCGGAGTTCACAACTTCATCCGCGAAACCAAAGTGAATTTTGGATTGAGGAGACCTCCACCCATGTCTGACCGCGTGACCATGCCGGCCCTCGGCGAGTCGGTGACCGAAGGCACCGTGACCCGCTGGCTGAAGAACGTCGGCGACACCGTCGCCGTTGACGAGCCGCTGCTGGAGGTCTCCACGGACAAGGTCGACACGGAGATTCCGTCGCCGATCGCCGGAACGCTGCAGGAGATCCTCGTCGAAGAGGATGAAACGGTGCCGGTCGGCGCCGACCTCGCCGTCATCGGCGACGGCGACGCTCCCGCGTCGTCCGACTCCGGTTCCGACTCCTCCTCCGACGACTCGCAGGAGGCCGAGCCGCAGGCCGAGGCCGACGAGAAGAAGGACGAGGCCGCCGAGAGCGCGCCGCAGGCGTCCGAGAGCTCGAACTCCTCGAACGACTCCGCCGCTGAGGTCTCCGGCGGCGAGAAGGTGACGATGCCCGCGCTCGGCGAGTCCGTCACCGAGGGCACGATCACGCGCTGGCTCAAGTCCGAGGGTGACGATGTCGCCGTTGACGAGCCCCTGCTCGAGGTCTCCACGGACAAGGTCGACACCGAGGTTCCCTCCCCCGTCGCGGGCAAGCTGACGAAGATCCTCGTCGCCGAGGACGAGACGGTGCCCGTCGGCGCCGACCTCGCCGTCATCGGCGGCTCGGCCGGCTCGAGTTCCTCCGACGACTCGGCCGAGGCCGAGAAGGCGCAGAAGAACCAGGACGAGGTCGACTCGAAAAAGCAGGACGAGGCCGTCGAGGCCGCGGAGTCGAAGAACGAGACGCCGGCCCCGGTCAAGGACGACGAGGCCGCCGAGAAGGAAGCCCCGGCGGCCGAGTCGTCGGCGAGCGAGGCGCCGAAGGACGAGGCCCCCAAGGCCGGCGCCGGCTCCGACAAGCAGCAGGAGACGTCGACGAAGGTCGACAACTCCGGCACCTACGTCACGCCTCTGGTGCGCAAGATCGCGGCCGAGAACAACATCGACCTGTCGACGATCACGGGCACCGGCGTCGGTGGCCGCATCCGTAAGCAGGATGTCCTCGACGCTGCGAAGAAGGCCCAGGAGCCGAAGCAGGAGGCCGCCCCGGCTGCGTCCGCCGCGGCTCCGGCAGCATCCTCCACCCCGGCCGCGTCGACGACGACGCCGCAGCCGTCCGCCGAGGCTCAGGCCAAGCGCGGCACGACAGAGAAGATGTCGCGTCTGCGCAAGGTCATCGCGCAGCGCATGGTCGAGTCGCTCGCCGTCTCCGCGCAGCTGACGGCCGTCGTCGAGGTCGACCTCACGAAGGTCGCGAGCATCCGTGCGCGCAACAAGGAGAGCTTCAAGTCTCGCGAGGGCGTCAACCTCTCCTACCTGCCGTTCATCACGACAGCTGTCGTCGAGGCGCTCAAGGCGTTCCCGCAGGTCAACTCCTCGGTCGACGGTGACAACATCATCTACCACAACGCCGAGCACATCGGCATCGCGGTCGACACGCCGCGCGGCCTGCTCGTGCCCGTCATCAAGGACGCGGGTGACCTGTCGATCGCCGGCATCGCGAAGAAGATCGCCGACCTCGCCGCTCGCACGCGTGACAACAAGGTGACGCCGGACGAGCTGGGTGGCGGCACGTTCACGATCTCGAACATCGGCTCGAACGGCTCGCTCATCGACACCCCGATCATCAACCAGCCGCAGGTCGCCATCCTCGGCACCGGCGCGATGGTCAAGCGTCCCGTCGTCGTCACCGATGAGTTCGGCAACGACTCGATCGCGATCCGTCAGATGATGAACCTCGTCCTCACCTACGACCACCGCGTGGTCGACGGCGCCGACGCCGGTCGCTTCCTCTCGGCCATCAAGGCTCGCCTGGAAGAGGGCGCCTTCGAGGTGTGATCGTCGCGGGCTAGTCTGACCGCATGACTGGACAGCGCATCGCCATCACCGGTTCCTCCGGAGTGATCGGCGGTGCGCTGTCATCATGTCTGCGTCGCCGCGGCGACACCGTCATCCGGATCGTCCGACGACCGGCGGTCACACCCGGCGAGGTGACGCTGCCCGAGGCCCGCAGCTCGAACAGCCGATTGGTCGAGACGCTCGCCACCGTCGATGCGGTCGTCAACCTGGCCGGGGCGGGCGTCGGGGATCATCGGTGGAGCCGCGCGTACAAGGACGCGATTCGCGAGTCGCGGATCGAGACGACGTCGAGGCTCGCCGACGCACTGGCGGAGGTGCCCCAACGGATTCGTCTCGTCTCGGCTTCGGCGATCGGCTTCTACGGCGATCGCGGTGACGAGGTGCTCGACGAGACGAGCGCACCCGGGGAAGACTTCCTCGCTCGCGTCTGCATCGAGTGGGAAGCTGCGGCGATGAGGGCTGCGAAGCGCCACGACGTCGCCCTCTCGCGCACCGGTCTCGTCATGACGGGCGAGGCCGGAGCGTTCGCTCCCCTCCTGACGACGACGCGGCTGGGCGCAGGGGGCCCATTGGGTTCGGGGCGGCAGTGGTGGAGCTGGATCACGCTGCGTGACGAGGTGCGCGCGCTGGTGTTTCTTCTCGACCACCCCGACGTCGTCGGGCCCGTCAACCTCGTCGCACCGCGCGCGAGTCGGCAGGCCGATCTCGCACAGGCACTCGCGCGCTCGCTGCGGCGCCCCGCTGCCCTGCGCGTACCGAAGGGGGCACTGCGCTTCGTCCTCGGTGAGATGGCCGACCAGGTGACCGCGTCGACGCGGGTACGCCCCCACGTGCTCGAAGCTGCCGGGTTCGACTGGCAGGACGAGAACCAGGACCAGGCGCTCGACCGGCTCGTCGCGTCGGCGCTCTGACCGGCGCGCGTCGGGAGGCTGATCGGGCGCGTGGCGCGCTCTCGTCCGGTTCATGGCGGAGATGCGCCTCAGCTCGCTGACCAGGACGAGATGCGCCAGCCCGTGCCGTCGTGGCTGAGGACGAGCCGGACGTCATCGTGACGCGCAGCAACACGCTCGCTCGCGGTCTTGGTGCGGACGTCGTACCCCGACGTCGTGATTCGGCTCGTCAGGCACACCTGGCCACCGCTGCATGACGTCGGCGTCAGCGCGCCGATCGCGTAGCCGAGGCCGTCGTACGACGCGCCCTGCGCGCTCGCCCGCGTGAAGGCCTGCAGGTCGTGCGTGTGAGCAGCCGAGCCCGGCACGAGGCACCGGCCCAGGCCTTCTCGATCCAACGTCGACCAGGCCTTGGCCCGGCAGTCGAGCAGCGCGACGACCTCCTGACGCGTCGGAGCCGTCATCGTGGGCGTCTTCGCACCGGACGCGGGCACCGCCGTCCCCGCCTCCGGGTTGGTCGAGGGCGACACCGCGTTCAGCATCGTCTTCGACGGCGGTGCGGGCGTCACCGTCGTCGAGGACGTCGTCGAGTTCGCCGGTGTCACACCAGGGTTGGCGCGCGCGTAGGCCGCGCTCGTCGAAGATCCGGCGTCATTCGCCGAGTCTCCGCCTGCGTGAACGGGCCACATCGCTGCTGCTGTGACGACGCACGCCCCCAGCAGCGCCGCGGGCACCCAGCGACCAGCTCTCCAGCGCGCGCCCGCCGCGTCAGCACGTCGCCCAGCGTCGACGGCCCCTGGACGCCACGTCCGTCTTCCCCCGACCTCGCCGCGGGTTTCAGCGCCACGACGCCCCCGTCGCCCACGACGTCCGCCCCTGAGTGACGACCCATGGCGCTCCGCGTCGGCCGGCTCGAGGAACTGCCGCCGCTGCGCCTCGTCCCGCAGTCGTCGCGTGATCGACTCACCAACGGCAGGGGTGTCACTCCCCTCGCCAATCGGCACGGCGGTCGGCACGGGCACCGGGCGTGCGGTGGCGACACCGCGCAGCCGGGTCGCCAGCTCCGCGGCGTGCGGGCGCGACGACGGCGTCTGTGCGAGGCACGCCGTGATGAGGTCGACGAGCGCGTCCGGCGCGTCGGGCAGGACGTCGACGAGGTGCGGCCGCAGCGCTGCGACGGGCGGCGGCGTCCCCAGGAGACAGAACCAGGCGAGCGCCCCGAAGGAGTACACGTCGGCCGCAGCGCTGGGCGGTTCACCGTCGACGATCTCGGGTGCGACGAACCCGTAGGTGGCCCAGTCGGCCCCGTCGGCGCGTGCCGCGACACGCGTGGCCCCCAGGTCTGCGATCGCAGGGCGTCCCTGGTGATCGAAGAGGATGTTGGACGGGGTGAGGTCGGCGTGCACGCATCCTCGGTCGTGGAAACCCGCCATGGTCGCCGCGACCGGAGCGAGCGCCGTCACGCACTCGCCGACGGTGAGTCCGCCGCGTCCTCGCACGACGTCGTCGAGGCTGCCGCCGGCCATGTACTCGAGCACGAGCGCGCTGTGGCCCTCGGCGCTCGTCGTGAGATCGAGGGCCTCGACGACGTGGGGCCCCGCGTGGCGCCGCAGCATCCGCCATTCCGAACGCGCGGTGATCGCGGGTTCCGTGCTGACCTTGATCGCGACGGTGCCCTGCGGCCCGGTGGCGCGCCACACCGACGAGCTGCCGCCCTGCCCGATGCGCGCTTCGATGGTGTATCCGGCGATCGTGGGTGCGGTGGCGTCGGGCATGGTGACTCCTGGGTTCGGCGTGCGAGGGGCGCCGCGGTCGGCGTCACTGGTTCCACCATCGCCCAGGCGGGCCGAAGCGTGCGTCGAGTTATCCACAGGCAGGCCGGCGGCCGTCGCGGCGTGTCGGAGAGTAGGCTCGGGGGATGCGTATCCAGCACCTCGGCTTCGCCCCTGACTTCGTCGACTACGAGCAGGCGTGGGAGGTGCAGCGTCAGGTCCACGCCGACGTCGTCGCGGGCGGCGAGGACACGGTGCTACTGCTCGAGCACTCCCCCGTCTACACGGCGGGCAAGCGCACCGAGGCGCACGAGCGTCCCTTCGACGGCACGCCCGTCGTCGACGTCGACCGCGGCGGCAAGATCACGTGGCACGGTCCAGGTCAGCTCGTGGGCTACCCGATCATGGCGCTGCCCATCCCCATCGACGTCGTCGCGCACGTGCGTCGCCTCGAGCAGCTCATGATCGACGTGTGCGCCGAGTTCGGCGTCGACGCCGACCGCGTGGAGGGACGTTCCGGCACCTGGGTGCTCGCCGACGACAAGGGCCCCGACCGCAAGATCGGCGCCATCGGCGTGCGCGTCTCGAAGCGCGCGACGATGCACGGTTTCTCGCTCAATTGCGACTGCGACCTGTCGTGGACGCAGACGATCGTGCCCTGCGGCATCGCCGATGCCGGGGTGACGACACTGAGCCGCGAGGTCGGTCGTGACGTCACCGTCGCCGAGGTGCTCCCTGTCGTGGAGCGTCACCTGTCGGCGATCGTCGCCCCGTCGAAGGCGGCGTGAGCGCCGTCCGCGTACTCGCCGGGAAGTTTTCACCCGCGTACGCTGTTGTTCTGAGCGCTGGCGCGCATCTTCGCGCCGTGTCGCCCTCAATCGCCAAGCTGAGGAGTGCTTTTCTGTGACCGTCGCGCCCGAAGGCCGTCGACTGCTGCGCGTGGAAGCGCGCAACGCCGAAACGCCCATCGAACGAAAGCCGAGTTGGATCCGCACCACGGCGAAGATGGGCCCGGAGTACAACTCGCTGCAGAATCTCGTCAAGGGTGGCGGCCTGCACACCGTGTGCCAGGAGGCCGGCTGTCCCAACATCTTCGAGTGCTGGGAGGACCGTGAGGCCACGTTCCTCATCGGCGGCGACACCTGCACGCGACGCTGCGACTTCTGCGACATCGCGAGCGGCAAGCCGTCCGCCCTCGACCTCGACGAGCCGCGCCGCGTCGCCGAGTCCGTCCGTGAGATGGGCCTGCGCTACGCCACCGTCACCGGCGTCGCGCGCGACGACCTGCCCGACGGTGCCGCGCAGCTGTACGCCGACACCGTGCGCCTCATCCACGAACTCAACCCGAACACGGGTGTCGAGATCCTGCCGCCCGACTTCGGCGCCGTCCCCGAGCTCGTCGGCAAGGTCTTTGACGCCCGCCCCGAGGTGTTCGCCCACAACCTGGAGACGGTACCGCGCATCTTCCGACGCATCCGCCCGGCGTTCACGTACGAGAAGTCGCTCAAGGTGCTGACGATGGCGCGCGAACAGGAGCTCGTGACGAAGTCGAACCTCATCCTCGGCATGGGTGAGGAGGAGCACGAGATCGACCAGGCGCTCGTCGACCTGCACGAGGCGGGCTGCGACATAATCACGATCACGCAGTACCTGCGCCCCTCGAAGCTGCACCACCCGATCGACCGGTGGGTCAAGCCGGAGGAGTTCGTGCACTGGTCCGAGCGTGCCGAGGAGATCGGTTTCTCCGGCGTCATGGCGGGTCCGCTCGTGCGTTCCTCCTACCGAGCCGGCCGTCTGTACGCCCAGGTCATGGCCAAGCGCGGCCAGGAGCTGCCGGAGAACCTGCTGCACCTCGCGGAGGCGGCGTCGTCGCCGGCGCGTCAGGAAGCTGCGTCTTTGGTGGCCCGCGCCGAGACCCGCGTATCCTGACCCCATGGCATCAACCTCCCCCACCAACGAGCCCAAGAAGTCGCGGTTCCGCCGCGGTTCGAGCGGCGGCGCCACGAAGGCCGACGGTGCGTCGAGCACGAGAGGCGAGGCCAAGGAGCCGGGCCGCTCCGCTCAGTTCCGTCAGGTGTTCGAGACGGCGCGCGCCAACGACCCCGCGCTGCTGGCGTGGATGATCGGTGCGTTCGCGCTCGTGTTCGTGCTGCTGCTCATCATCGGCTTCAGTATCGGCCACCCGATCTACCTCGGCATCATCGGCGTGCTGCTGGGTGTGCTCGCCGCACTGCTCGTGCTCGCCCGCCGCGCGAACACCGCGATCTACAAGTCGATCTCGGGTCAGCCGGGCGCGAGCGTCGCCGTCATGTCGTCGCTGCGCAAGGGCTGGTTCGTCGAGCAGGAGCCCGTCGGCGTCGACATGGGCCGCAACCGCCAGGTGCGCGACCTCTCGGGTGCCGCGATGGTGTACCGCGCCGTCGGCAAGCCGGGCGTCGTGCTCGTCGCGGAAGGCCCCAAGGGCATGGCCGAGCGTTTGCTCTCCAGTGAGAACAAGCGCACGACGCGGGTGCTCGGCCCCGAGGTTCCGGTGCACACGCTGCGCGTCGGCACCGACGAGGGCTCCGTCCCCGTCGAGCGTCTGCAGAAGGACATGCAGAAGATGCCCAAGGTGCTCACCGACGACGAGGCCGCTCGCATCACCAAGCGCTTGCGCGCCCTTGGGTCGGGCCGCCCCGCAGCTCCGGCCGGTATCGACCCCACGAAGGCACGCGTCAACCGCGCCGCGATGCGTGGCCGCTGAGCCTCCACGCACGAACACGAGAGCCCGCCACCTCGAGGTGGCGGGCTCTCGTGTGTTCTGGGGCTTGTCGCTTGTTCCCGCGCCCACGTGGTGCGACGCGGCGATGCATGTCGTCCCATCCGGGTGACGGGGCGTGAGGCGGGGCAACCCGCATGGGTCGTGCCATGAAGGTCATGCTGCCTGGGGCGTGCGCGCGGCGAGCGTCAATGTCGCATCGAGTTCAGCGCGTACGGACGATGACGGTGCCGGCAAGCTTGTCGTGCAGCCCGCGTCCGCTCGAGTCGGTGACGACGGCGGGGATCGCGAGGCAGAGCAGCACGGTGCGGACTGCGCCGGCGAGTAGACCGGGGGCGGCGCCGTCGCTGACGCGCTGCACCTGCATCCCCATGACGCGGTGCCCGAGCGTCATCCCGAGGGTGCTGACGAGCAGGAGGTTCTCGACGGCGAAGACGGCGAGCGGTTTGAAGCCCTCGGCGCCGCTCCCGCCCCAGCGGTAGCCCAGCAACCCCATGGCGATGACGGAGCAGAGCGCCCAGTCGATGAGCAGCGCGACGGCGCGCGGGGCCAGCCGCGCGAAGGAACCGGGGCCCTCGACGGGGCGGTTCTCGGCGGGGTCGGCATCGGCGAGGGGGGCAGCTGGGGGCACGTTCGTTTCCGTTCGGTGGTGTCTCGCACTGTGAGTCGTAGCGCGCCCTCCAAGACTAGAGGTGAGGTGCCTGGATAGGTTGGAGGGGTGGTCGCGCGCCGTGCGCCGACCGGCGTGAACTGTTCACATGTTTCGTAACACCGACGAAACATGAGGGCCATGCCCGGGTAATCGGGGGGTCCTAGCATCATGGGCAACACGTGGTGTGGTGTCGACCGGCATCGCACACCCCAGTCAGGAGGATCCATGTTCAAGACCGCTGAAGAGGTCGTGAAGTTCATCGAGGATGAGGACGTCAAATTCGTCGACATCCGCTTCTGCGACCTGCCGGGCGTCATGCAGCACTTCAACATCCCGGCCGAGAGCTTCGACGCTGAGGCGATCGAGACCGGCCAGATGTTCGACGGCTCGTCCATTCGCGGTTTCCAGGCCATCCACGAGTCCGACATGAAGCTCATCCCGGACCTGCAGACGGCCTACCTGGACCCGTTCCGTGAGTACAAGACGCTCATCATCAACTTCTCGATCGTCGACCCGTTCACGGGCGAGCAGTACTCGCGCGACCCGCGCAACATCGCGGCGAAGGCCGAGGCGTACCTGAAGTCGACGGGGATCGCCGACACGGCGTTCTTCGGCGCCGAGGCCGAGTTCTACGTCTTCGACGACGTGCGTTTCGAGACGAAGCAGAACGCCGGCTACTACTACATCGATTCGATCGAGGCGGCCTGGAACACGGGCCGCGTCGAAGAGGGCGGCAACCTGGGGTACAAGACCCGGTACAAGGGAGGTTACTTCCCCGTCCCGCCCGTCGACCACTTCGCCGACCTGCGCGACGAGATGGTGCTGAAGCTGCACGAGGTCGGCCTCGAGGTCGAGCGCAGCCACCACGAGGTCGGCACGGCCGGTCAGATGGAGATCAACTACAAGTTCAACACCCTGCTGCAGTCGGGTGATGACGTCATGAAGTTCAAGTACGTCATCAAGAACGTCGCGTTCCAGAACGGACGCTCGGCGACGTTCATGCCGAAGCCGTTGTTCGGCGACAACGGTTCGGGTATGCACACGCACCAGTCGTTGTGGAAGGACGGCGAGCCGCTGTTCTACGACGAGCGTGGTTACGGTGGCCTGTCGGACATCGCTCGCTGGTACATCGGTGGTCTGCTCAAGCACGCGCCGTCGCTGCTCGCGTTCACGAACCCGACGGTCAACTCCTACCACCGTCTCGTACCGGGTTACGAGGCGCCGGTGAACCTCGTGTACTCCGCGCGCAACCGTTCCGCGTGCGTGCGTATCCCGATAACGGGCACATCGCCGAAGGCGAAGCGTGTCGAGTTCCGTGTCCCGGACCCGTCGGCGAACCCGTACCTGTGCTTCGCGGCGCAGCTGATGGCGGGCCTCGACGGCATCAAGAACCGCATCGAGCCGCCGGAGCCGGTCGACAAGGACCTGTACGAGCTGCCGCCCGAGGAGCACGAGGCCATTCAGCAGGTTCCGGGTTCGCTCGGTGACGTGCTCGACGCGCTCGAGGCCGACCACGAGTATCTGCTCGAGGGTGACGTGTTCACGGAGGACCTCATCGAGACGTGGATCGAGTACAAGCGTCTGAACGAGATCGACCCGATTCGTTTCCGTCCGCACCCGCACGAGTTCGAGATGTACTACGACATCTGAGCCTGGGAGGCAAAGGCCGAGCGGGTTCAGATGTCGGAGAAAAAATGGTCATCTGAACCACCTCTGCATCTGGAGGCGAAGGTTGAGGGCCCGAGGCGGGCAGCGAGCGTGAGCGAGCTGCCCCCCCGGGCCCTCTGTCGTGGCCGAGCGGGTTCAGATGCCGGAGAAAAAATGGTCATCTGAACCGATCTTCAACGCCAGCCCCGCCGTAGCCGAGGAGGATGACCAACGGCCAGCTACGGTGGGCGTCATGGCTGACAACCTCGAATCTGAGATCTTCATCGCTGCTCCCCCGGAGCAGGTGTGGCCGCTCGTCAGTGACCTGCGGCGGATGCCGCAGTGGTCACCGCAGTGTCGCAAGGTGATTGCGCGGGGCCCGATCCGCCGTGGCACGTTCATGCTCAACGTCAATCGTGACGGCAATCTGTGGTGGCCGACGCGTGCCAAGGTGACTGATTTTCACGACCTGCAGCGCGTCGCTTTCCGGGTGCTCGACAACGGCACGACGTGGAGCTTCACGCTCACGCCGCAGGACGGCGGCACCGTGCTGACGCAGCGACGTGACGTGCCGCCGAGCGGTACGTCGAAGGTGTCGGCGCTGCTCGTCGACAAGGTGCTCGGCGGTGAGGACCACTTCGAGGCCAACCTCGTCGCCGGCATGAACACGACGCTGCAGCGCATCCGCGCAGCCGTCGAGGCGCGCTCAGCTCAGGAGTGATAGCCGACGGCTTGGCGCAGCGGGCCCGTCCTCGACCTGAGCCGGCGCCACTCGCGTCGTGCCCAAGAGATGCAGCCCCCGTTCTTGCGCCCAAGTGCACCCGGGTGCACTTGGGCGCAAGAACGGGGTTCACTTCCCCAGGGTGCCGGTTTCTCAGGGCGTGAGTCAGACGTTGGCGGACGCCGGGTGCACGATCTCGGACGCGTCGAGACGGTCGAGAATCCACGCGGTCTCGAACGCCGCTTCCTTCCACGCCTCGTACCGCCCGCTGACGCCGCCGTGGCCCGCGACCATCTCGGTCTTGAGCAGAATCGGTCGCTCGTTCTGGTCACTCGTGACGGTGCGGCGCAGCATCTGCACCCACTTCGCGGGTTCGACGTAGAACACGCGCGTGTCGTTGAGGCTCGTCGTCGCGAGCACCGACGGGTAGTCGACGTCGCGGACGTTCTCGTACGGCGTGTAACTCTTCATGTACGCGTACACGTCCGGGTCGGCGAGCGGGTTGCCCCATTCCTCCCACTCCCCCTGCGTCAGCGGCAGGGACGGGTCGAGCGTCGTCGTCAGAGCGTCGACGAACGGCACCTGCGCGTGCACGGCGCAGAACAGCTCAGGCGCCTCGTTGAGCGCCGCGCCGATGAGGAGGCCGCCGGCCGAACCACCCTCGGCCGCAAGGCGATCGGGGGCCGCCCACCCCGTCTCGACGAGGTGACGCCCCGCCGCGACGAAGTCGGTGAATGTGTTCTTCTTGTGCTCGAGCCGCCCGTCGAGATACCAGGATCGGCCCATCTCACCGCCACCGCGCACGTGCGCGATGGCGAACACGACGCCGCGCTGCAGCAGGCTGAGCCGCAGGACGGAGAAATACGGGTCGATCGACGACTCGTACGAGCCGTACCCGTACAGCAGCACGGGGTTCGTCCCGTCGGGCGTGACGTCGCGGTGCGCCACGAGCGAGACCGGCACCTGGGCGCCGTCGGGAGCCGTCACCCACAGACGGTGCTGCTGGTAGTCGGCCGGGTCGTGGCCGCCCAGCACCTCGCGACGCTTGAGCAGCGTCACCTCGTCCGTCGTCGTGTCCCAGTCGTAGATGGCGCGCGGCTCGATGAACGACTCTGTTGCGACCATGAGCGTCGTCGCCTCGTACGTCGGGTTCGCCCCGACACCGACGACGGTGAGCTCCCCCGCGAACGGCAGCTCGCGCGCCGCCCCGAAACCGTCGCCCTCCTTGGGCAGGAGCCGCACGGTCGGCAGGCCGCCGGCGCGCAGCCCGACGAGCATGAAGTCGCGGTAGGCGGAGACCCCGAGGATGCGCTCGCCCTCGGCGCCCACGAGCAACGGCTGCCAGTTGTCGACGCCGGGGTCGGCGAGCGGCGCCACGGCCACGTCGAAGTCGACGCGGTCACGGTTGTGCACGATGTAGAGCCGGTCCCCGTCGATCTCGATGTCGTAGTCGAGCCCCTCGGTGCGCGGCTGCACGACGCGCCAGCCGGCGGCCTCGTCGTGCAGATCCATGAGGTGGAACTCGGAGGTGTTCTTCGACCCCATCGACAGGATGAGCCACCGATCGTCATGCGTGCCGCCGATGCCGAGCCAGAAGGCCGCGTCGTCCTCCTGGTAGAGCAGCACGTCCTCGCTCGGGTCGGTGCCGACGACGTGACGCCACACCTGGTGCGGGCGCCACGACTCGTCGACGCGCGTGTAGAAGTACGCATCCCCCGCAGCCGACCACACGAGGCCGTACCCGACGTCGGTGACGCTCTCCTCGATCGTCTCGCCCGTGGCGATGTCGCGCACCGTGACGGCGTAGCGCTCGTCACCCGCGAAGTCCATGAGCGCGGCGAGCCGGTTCTGGTCGGGCGTCAGCGCGAGTGCGCCGACCGAGTAGAACTCCTTGCCCTCGGCCTCGACGTTGCCGTCGAGCAGCACCTGCTCCCCCGCGAGCGCCTCCCCCGGCCGCGGCGTCGGACGGGCCTCACCGTCACGGTACGGTGCGCGGCAGCTGATGCCGTACTGCTTTCCCTCGAGGGTGCGCGTGTAGTACCACCAGTCCTTGTCGCGCACCGGGATCGACAGATCGGTCTCCTTCGTGCGCGACTTGATCTCGTCGAAGAGACGCTCGCGCAGCGGCTCCTGCGCCGCGAGCACGGCGTCGGTGTAGGCGTTCTCCGCGTTCAAATGAGCGATGACGTCGGGGTTGCTCTTGTCGCGCAGCCACTCGTAGTCGTCGACGAAGACGTCCCCGTGGTGGGTGCGCTGCGTCGGCACGCGACGAGCGATCGGCGGCATCGGCTGATTCGGCTGAGTCGCAGTGGTGTCGGTCATGGGTGTTCCTTCCGAACGGTCGTCGTGCGTCAGCCGAGGCACGAGGGGCCCAGGAGGGCCTTGAGGTCACCGAACAGCGCGGGCGTCGCGTTGACGCGCAGGCTGTCGTCGAGCTTGACGGTGAGGGTGCGCCCCGGCCGCGAGAGCTTGAGGTGCACCTCGGTGATGCCGGGGTGCTCCCCCAGCACCTCCCTGAGCCGCTCGGCCAACCCCTGCGTCGCCCGCGCGTACGGCAGGTGCAGCAGCACCGGGCCGCGTGGGCCGTCCGTCAGCTCGGGCAGCGTCAGCTCCATCGCGTTGAGCGCGACAGACTCGTCACGACGGTTGACGCGCCCCTTGACGGCGCACACGACGTCCTGGCTCAGCATCGTCGAAACCGTCGCGTACGTCGAGGGGAAGAACAGGCACTCGATCGCGCCGTCCATGTCCTCGACGGTCGCGATGGCCCACAGATCGCCCTTCTTCGTGCGCTTGATCTGCAGGCCCGTGATGAGCCCGGCGATCGTCACCGTCGCGCCGTCGGGCAGCGCGTCCTCGGCGAGCAGGCGCGCGACCGACGTGTCGGAGAACTGCGCGAGCGCGGCCTCGATGCCGAACAGCGGGTGGTCGGAGACGTACAGGCCGAGCATCTCGCGCTCGAACGCGAGCTTCGTCTGCTTGTCCCACTCGATCGGCGGAATCTGCGGTAGCGCGGCGAACTCGATGCCCGGCGCGTCGTCACCGAAACCGGCGAACAGCGAATCCTGCCCGTGCTCCTCCTTGCGCTTCTCGTCGATGAGCGCATCGACGTACGACTCATGGATCTGCACGAGCCCCTGACGCTGATGGCCGAGGTCGTCGAACGCGCCCGCCTTGACGAGTGACTCGACCGTGCGCTTGTTGAGCACCGTCGCGGGGCACTTGCGCAGGAAGTCCTCGAACGAGGTGAAGCGGCCCTTCTCCTCACGTGCCGCGATGATCGCCGCGACGACGTTGGAACCGACGTTGCGGATCGCCTCGAGCCCGAAACGGATGTCCTCGCCGACGGCCGCGAAGTTGCCGATCGACTCGTTGACGTCGGGCGGCAGCACCTTGATGCCCATGTGGCGGCACTCGTTGAGGTACAGCGCCGACTTGTCCTTGTCGTCACGCACCGAGGTGAGCAGCGCCGCCATGTACTCGGCCGGGTAGTTCGCCTTGAGATAGCCCGTCCAGTACGACACGAGCCCGTACGCCGCGGTGTGCGCCTTGTTGAACGCGTAGTCGGAGAACGGCAACAGGATGCTCCACAGCGTCTGCACCGACTCCTTCGAGAAGCCGTTGTCGAGCATGCCCTTCTCGAAGTTGACGTACTCGGCGTCGAGCACCTCCTTCTTCTTCTTGCCCATCGCGCGCCGCAGCAGGTCGGCGTTGCCGAGGGTGTACCCGGCGAGCTTCTGCGCGATCTCCATGACCTGCTCCTGATAGATGATCAGGCCGTACGTCATGTTGAGGATCGGCTCGAGCGCCTCGGTCAGCTCGGGGTGGATGTAGTCGATCTGCTGCTTGCCGTTCTTGCGCAGCGCGAAGTTGGTGTGCGCGTTGGCGCCCATCGGGCCGGGACGGTACAGCGCGAGAGCGGCGGAGATGTCCTCGAAGTTGTCGGGCTGCATGAGACGCAGTAGCTGGCGCATGCCGCCGCCGTCGAGCTGGAACACGCCGAGCGTGTCACCTCGCGCGAGCAGGTCGTACGTCTTAGCGTCCGTCATGTCCTTGCTCAGCGCGTCGAGGTCGATGTCCTCGTCACGGTTGGCCTTGATGTTCTTGAGCGCGTCGTCGAGGATCGTCAGGTTGCGCAGGCCGAGGAAGTCCATCTTGACGAGGCCGAGCGTCTCGCAGCTCGGGTAGTCGAACTGCGTGATGACGGCGCCGTCCTGCAGGCGACGCATGATCGGGATGACGTCGATGAGCGGTTCGCTCGACATGATGACGCCCGCCGCGTGGACGCCCCACTGACGTTTCAGCCCCTCGAGGCCGACGCCCGCGTCGAAGATGTTCTTGAACGTCGGGTCGGAGGCGATGAGCTCACGGAACTCGCCGCCCTCGGCGTAGCGCGGGTGGCTCTCGTCGTACATCTTCGCCAGCGGCACGCCCTTGCCCATGACGTCGGCCGGCATCGCCTTCGTCATCTGCTCGCCGATGGCGAACGGGAAGTCCATGACGCGCGAGGCGTCCTTGACGGCCTGCTTCGCCTTGATCGTGCCGTACGTGACGATGTACGACACGCGATCCTCGCCGTACTTGTCGACGACGTACCGGATGACTTCCGAGCGCCGACGCTCGTCGAAGTCGACGTCGAAGTCGGGCATCGACTGACGTTCGGGGTTGAGGAAGCGCTCGAAGATCAGACCATGCGGGACGGGGTCGAGGTCGGTGATGCCCATCGCGTACGCGCACATCGAACCGGCACCCGAACCACGCCCCGGCCCGACGCGGATGCCGTTGCGCTTCGCCCAGTTGATGAAGTCGGCGACGACGAGGAAGTAGCCCGGGTAGCCCTTGCCGATGATGACGTCCTGCTCGTACTTCGCCTGCTTCACGGCGTAGTCCGGCACACCCTCGGGGAAGCGACGGCGCAGCCCCGTCTCGACCTCCTTGATGAACCAGGACGTCTCGTCCTCACCCTCGGGGCAGGGGAAGCGCGGCATGTAGCGCCCTTCGCCCTCGGTGAAGGACACCTCGCACTGCTCGGCGATGAGCAGGGTGTTGTCGCACGCGTCCGGGTGGTCGCGGAAGAGGTGGCGCATCTCGTCGGCCGACTTGAGGTAGAACTCGTGGCTGCCGAACTTGAAGCGGTTGGGGTCGGTCAGGCGCGAACCCGAGTTGATGCACAGCAGCGCATCGTGGTGGACCGCGTCCTCCTTGTTCGTGTAATGCAGGTCGTTCGTCGCGAGCAGCGGCAGGTTGAGGTCCTTCGCCAGCTTGAGCAGGTCACTGCGCACGCGCCGCTCGATGTCGACGTCGAGGTCGTGCTCCATCAGCTCGCAGTAGAAGTTGCCGTCACCGAAGATGTCGCGGAACTCCGCCGCGGCCTCGCGCGCCTTGTCGTACTGCCCCAGACGAAGGCGCGTCTGGATCTCCCCCGATGGGCACCCCGTCGTGCCGATGATGCCCGTGCCGTACGTGTTGAGCAGCTCTCGGTCGAGTCGCGGATACTTCGAGTACACCTGGTCGAGCGAGGCCTGCGAGCCCATGCGGAAGAGGTTGTGCATGCCCTCGTTGTTCTTCGCGAGCAGCGTCATGTGCGTGTAGAGACCCCGGTTGGAGACGTCGTCGGCCTCCTGGCCGCGCTCGCCCCACGTCGTGCGCGTCTTGTCGGTGCGGTGCGTGCCCGGCGTCATGTACGCCTCGAGGCCGATGATCGGCTTCACGTCATACTTGCGCGACTTCGACCAGAACTCGTAGGCACCGAACAGGTACCCGTGGTCGGTGGTCGCGATCGCGGGCATGCCGAACTCCTGCGCACGCGCGAACATGTCATCGATACGGGCTGCACCGTCGAGCATCGAGTACTCGGTGTGGTTGTGCAGATGGACGAAGCTCTTCGACTGACTGGACATCGCCCTGAAGTCTACGACCGGCCACCGACAACCCCGCCGGATGCGCGACGCCCGGCTCCCGGGGCGAGCCGGGAGCCGGGCGGAACGTCGCGGAATTCCGCGTCAGGCGCTGATGCGATCGAGCGCGCGCTGCAGGTCGGCCGGGTACGGCGAGGTGAACGTCACACGTTCGCCGCTACCGGGGTGGTCGAATCCGAGCTCGACGGCGTGCAGCCACTGACGCTCCAGCCCGAGCTTCTTCGCGAGCGTCGGGTCGGAGCCGTACAGCGGGTCGCCGACGCACGGATGATGCATCGCTGAGACGTGGACACGGATCTGGTGGGTGCGCCCCGTCTCGAGATGGATCTCGAGCAGCGACGCCGACCGGAACGCCTCGAGCAGTTCGTAGTGCGTCACCGACGCGCGGCCGGAATCCATGACGGCGAACTTGTAGTCGTGGTTGGGATGGCGCCCGATCGGCGCGTCGATCGTGCCCTCGATCGGGTCGGGCAGGCCCTGCACGAGCGCGTGGTACGTCTTGTCGACCGTGCGGTCACGGAATGCCTGCTTGAGCAGGGTGTACGCACGCTCGCTCTTGGCGACGACCATGAGACCGCTCGTGCCGACGTCGAGGCGCTGCACGATGCCCTGACGCTCCGGTGCGCCCGAGGTGGAGATGCGGTACCCCGCAGCGGCGAGGCCACCGACGACATCCGGGCCGTCCCAGCCGACGCTCGGGTGCGCGGCGACGCCGGCCGGCTTGTCGACGACGACGATCTCGGTGTCGTCGTGCACGATGTTCATGCCGGGCACGGGTTCGACGCGGGGCGTCGCCTCACGCGGCCCGGTACGCTCCGGCATCGCGACCTCGAGCCACGCGCCGGCGCTCACGCGCTCGGACTTCGCGACCCGCTTGCCGTCGACGCTGACGGCGCCCTCGGCCGCGAGTTCGGCGGCGCGGGTGCGGGAGAAACCCAGCAGGCGGGCGATGGCCGCGTCGACGCGCTCCCCCTCGAGCCCTTCGGGGACGAACAACGACTTGACCTCGCTCATCGCTGAGCCTCCTCGGTGGTGGGCGACGCGCCATCATCTGCGCCGTCGTGGGCGCCCTCGCGCGTTCCGTCGAGACCGATGCCGCGGAAGGTCAGCAACACGACGAGGGCCGCGGCGACGCAGATCGCCGAATCGGCCAGGTTGAAGATCGGCCAGTGCGGCAGCTCGAAAAAGTCCACGACGTGGCCACGCCCCCCACCCGGCTCACGAAAGAACCTGTCGATCAGATTGCCAACGGCTCCTCCGATGATCAGCCCGAAGGCGAGGGCCCACGGGAGGCTACGCAGCTTGCGCGCGGTCACGGCGAGCACGACGACCACGACCACCGCGATCGCGGTGATGAAGAGCGTCGAATTCGTGCCGAGGCTGAACGCGGCGCCGGGGTTGTACGTCAACCGCAGCCGCAGGAACGAGCCGAGCAGATCACGCGGGCGGCCGTCACTCAGGGCGTCCTGCGCCCATTGCTTGCTGGCCTGGTCGGCCGCGATGACGCCGAGCGCCGCCACGGCGACGAGCGCGAGAGGGCGCCCCGAGACGCGGGACGGGGGGACGGTGGGTGTGGCGCCCGAGTTCAGCGGCGCTCCTGCTTCTTCTTGCATGTCATGCATAGGGTCGCACGAGGGAAGGCCTGGAGTCGAAGTTTGCCGATCGGGCCGCCGCACGATTCGCATACGCCGTACGTACCGTCGTCCATCCGCTCGAGGGCGCGTTCGCTCTGACGCAGCACCTCCGCGGACTTGCGGGCCAACGAGATCTCGTGCTCGCGCTCGAAGTTCGCGTTGCCGACGTCGGCCTGGTCGTCGCCCGCCCCGTCGCCCGGGTTGCGCAGCAGCCCCTCGAAGTCCGTGGCGAGTTCGTCGAGCTCGGCGCGCACGCGGGCCACGTCGGCCTCGAGCTCGGCCCGCACCTCGGCGAGTTCGGCGTCGCCCCACGGCTCCTCGGCGCCGCCGACGGCCAGGTCGCTCGCGGCGGTCTTCTGTGTCGCCATGGTGGTCACTCCAGTCTCCCAGCGGCGCCCGCTCGGCGCGCACGATGATGCGGATATTACGCAGAGGATAGGCCACATCAGGCGGGTCGAGGCGAACAACAGATGAAGTTTTCCGTACCTGCTAGTAGGACCAGCAAAGGGACGCACGAAGCGGGCTCGTGGACGACAGATCGTGCACGAGCCCGCTTGGTGACGGCCATCAGGCCGCGGTCATCACGCTTTGGTGTCGGGCGTCTGCTGCTTCTCGTCGAGCTTGCGCAGCTGCTCGCTCAGGTAACCCTTGAGGTTCGAGCGGTAGTCGGTCTCGAAGCCCTTGAGCCGCTCGATCTCGGCTTGCAGCGCCGTGCGTCGCGTCTCGAGGTCGGACAGGATGCTCGTGCGACGCTGCTCGGCCTCGGTCACGAGCGCGGCCGACTTCTCGGTACCCGTGCGCACGAGCTTGTCGTGCTGGCTCTGCCCGCTCGAGACGAGTTCGTCGTGCTTGGCCTGAGCCTTCTTGACGAGGTCGTCGTGCTCGCTCTGGCCGCGCTTGACGAGGTCGTCGTAGGTCGACTGGCCTGTCGTCAGCAGTTCGTCGTGGCGCTGCTTGGCGCTCGACAGCAACTTCTCGCTCTTCGCGTTCGCCTCCGTGACCACCTTGTCGCGGTGCGCGGTGGCTTCGCCGATGAGACGATCACGCTCGGTCTCGCCGTCACGCACGTGCTGGTCGTGCAGACGCTGTGCGAGGGCGATGACGCCCGCCGCGTCGGTGCCGGCGTTGGTCTCGTTCGTGGCCGGCTGCGTCGACGTCGCCGAGGCGGCCTCGCGGGCCTGCTTCAGCTCGTTCTCCAGCTGCGTGATGCGCGCGTCGGCCTCGGCCAGCTTCGCCTGCGCGTTCTTGGCCTCCTCGCGGGCGCTCTGGAGGTCGCGACGGGCGCTCGTGGGGTCGGCGCTCGCCGCGTCCTGACCTGCGTCGGCAGCCTCGTTCGCCTTGGGGGCACGCGCCTTGTCGAGTTCGGTGCGCGACGTTTCCAGTTCCTTCTTGAGGCGCGCGATCTCCGCCTTGTCCTCGTCGCTCGAGCCACCCGCGGCTGGAGCCGCAGCGTTGTTCACCGGCGTGAGGGCCGGGACGGCCGTCGTCTTCGACTGGCCCGCCATCGTCGCGTCGCCGTCTCCGCCGTGGCTGCGGCGGCAGTCGTCGAGCTTGTCGCTCAGCGAGTCGTTCTCGGCGTTCAGCCGGCGCAGCTCGACGACGATCTCGTCGAGGAAGTCGTCGACCTGGATCTCGTCATACCCGTTGCGCCCGAACCCCTTCGGCTTCGAGAACTCCTTCTTGACGACGTCTTCCGGCGTCAGCGCCATGTATTCACCTCAGTAACGCTCGAAGCCGAGGCGGGGCCTCGGCAAATCCGTTTCGTGCACGCCGATGCGGGCACGCTCAAAAATTTCCCGACTTCACCTTAGGAGATTAGCCGCGACTTGCACAGCCAGCGCCACGATCAGGAACGCCAGGTCGATGCCGACGCCGCCGAGGCGCAGGGGCGGAACGACGCGGCGCACCGCCTTGATCGGCGGGTCGGTGACGGTGTAGACCGCCTCCGCGACGACGAGCACGACGCCACGCGGCGTCCACTGCCGCGCGAACACCTGGATCCAGTCGAAGACGAGGCGCGCGATGAGCACGACGAAGAACACGTCGAGCACGGTCGCGAGCGCCGTTCTGACGCCGTTCATCGAGTCTCCTTCATCACCATGACGCCATCCTCCCACGCATGGGCGCGGCCGCCGTCATCCAGGGGACAACGGCGGCCGCGGCCCGAGCGCGAGGCGACGATTCAGCTCTGGTTGAACAGCCCGCGCGTCGCCTTGGCGACCTCGGGCCCGCTCGTGGAGACCTCGACGTTCTCGGGCGAGAGGAGGAAGACCTTGCTCGTCACGCGCTCGATAGAGCCGTGCAGACCGAAGACGAGACCGGCGGCGAAGTCGACGAGACGCTTGGCGTCCGTGTCGTCCATGTCGGACAGGTTCATGATGACGGGGACGTTGTCGCGAAAGGCCTCACCGATCTCCTTGGCCTCGTTGTACGTCCGAGGGTGGATGGTCGTGATGCGACTCATGGTCGAGGCCTCCGTGTCGGAAAAGTCGTGGTGGGTCACCTCGGGGCGCAGCGGCGTGACCTCGGCAGGGGCGCGACGTTCGTACGCGTCATAGTCGTCGTGACGCTCGTCGTCGTAGGCGACCTCGTACTCCTCGACGTACTGCTCGCTCGCGCGAGGCGCGTGCGTGTCCACGTCGGACAGTCCGAGGTATTCCATCGTCTTGCGCAGTGCGCTCATTCTTCCTGCTCCTGTGTCCGCCTGGCCCCTCGCGGAAAGGGCACCACATAGCTCGTCGGTGTCAGGCTCGAAGTTACCCGGCGAGCGGACGCGAACCGAGTATTGCGCTTCCGACACGCAGGTGTGTCGCGCCGATCTTCACCGCGTCCTCGAGATCGCCCGACATCCCCGCCGACAACGACGTGGCCTGCGGGAAGTTTGCGAGGAAATCTTGACGGACGTGCGCGAGACGCGAGAACGCGGCGGCCGGCTCCTCGCCGAGCGGCGCGACCGCCATGAGCCCGCACAACCGTAGGTGCGGCGCCTGCTCGACCGCCGCGGCCACCTCGTGCAGCTCGGTCTCCTGCGCGCCACCGCGCCCCGAACCGTCACGCTCGAGAGCGACCTGCACGAAGATGTCGAGGGGGTTCTCGCGATCCGCGGCGCCGGCGTCGAGCAGCGGCACGAGCTTGAGCCGGTCGAGCGACTGCACGACGTCCGCGTGCCGCGCGATGCGGCGCGCCTTCTTGCTCTGGATCTGGCCGATGAAGTGCCGACGCGGTGAGGCGATGAGATCCGGACGCTCGGCGCGCAGCGCATCGACCTTCTCGACGAGCTCCTGCTCGCGGTTCTCCCCCACGTCGCCCACCCCGAGGTCGGCGAGCGCGACGAGGTCGGTGACGGGGAAGAACTTCGTGACGACGACGAGCGTCGGGGCGTCGTCACGCCCGGCCGCGCTCGTGGCGGCGGCGATGCGGACGCGCACGCGCTCCAGGTTGGCCTGCAACTCGGCGCGACGCGCGGGCGAGGCGTCGAGACCACGGCGACTGGGGTCGGAATCGGCGGTGCGTGGCGGCGTCGGAGGCTGCATCACGACACGGCCGCCTTGCGGACGATGAGCCCGGCGAAGCGACCCGTCGCGCCGTCGCGACGATACGAGTACAGGCGAGGCTCCTCACGCGTGCATCCCGGCACCCATTCGAGCGGGACACCGGCGTCCGCGAGCTGCGACGCGACGCCCGCCGCGACGTCGATCGCCGGCGTGCCCGTCCACGTGATGGCGGCGCTGGCCGGGTGGGCCTGACGCGCGGCGTCATGCATCTCGCGCGGCACCTCGTAGCAGCGCCCGCAGACCGACGGGCCCAGCACTGCGCTGATGTCGCGCGCTCCGAGGTGGCGCATCGCCTCGAGCGCCGCCGGCACGACGCCGGCGAGCATGCCGGGACGCCCGGCGTGCGCGACGCCGATGACGCCGGCCGCGTCATCACTCAGGAGAACCGGCGTGCAGTCGGCCACCATGACGCCGAGCGCGAGGCCGCTGTCACGGCTGACCATCGCGTCAGCGCTCGGTCCGGCCTGACCGGAGGCGACGTCGGCGAGGGTGACCTCCGCGACGCTCGCGCCGTGGACCTGATCCATCCAGGCGATGGGGACGCCACCCAGCTGCGCGGAGACCCGCTCCCTGTTCACGCGCACCGCACGCTCGTCGTCACCGACGTGCAGCCCGAGGTTCAACGCCGAGAACGGCGCCTCACTGACCCCGTCGAGGGAATCGGTGAAGCACCGTTCGAGCGAGCCGCTCGGCGACTCACGCCGGTCGTGCCAGAAGAACATCGACCGGGCTCCGGATCACTTGAGGAAGTCGGGGACGTCCAGGTCGTCACGATCCTCGAACGTGACCTCCTTGGGCGGACGCACGACCTCGGGGGCCTGCTGACCGCCCTGCTGCGACTGCCCTTGCTGCGCCTGGTCCTGCTGAGCGTCCTGGGCGTGCTGCTGCTCACCCTGACCCGGCTGGACGCGGGCCGGCGGCGCGGAGACGCGCGTCGGACCGGCGGTCGTACCGGGAACGGCGACGGGCTTGATCGTCGCCGGGGCGGCAGCCTGCGGCTGGTAGGACTGCTGCGCCTGCTGGGACGGCATCTGCGCGGACGTCTGCTGCTGCGCGGGACGCTGCTGAGCGCCACCCTGCTGAGCAGGACGCTCATCGTTGCGCTTCTGCGGCGCACCACCGTCGAAACCGGCGGCGATGACGGTGACGCGCACCTCGTCGCCCAGGGCGTCGTCGATGACGGCACCAAAGATGATGTTGGCCTCGGGGTGCGCCGCCTCCTGCACGAGGCGAGCGGCCTCGTTGATCTCGAACAGACCGAGGTCGGAACCGCCCTGGACCGACAGCAGGACGCCGTGGGCGCCGTCGATGCTCGCCTCGAGCAGCGGGCTCGAGATAGCGAGTTCGGCGGCCTGCACCGCGCGGTCCTCGCCACGGGCCGAACCGATGCCCATGAGCGCCGAGCCGGCACCCTGCATGACGGACTTGACGTCGGCGAAGTCGAGGTTGATCAGACCTGGGGTCGTGATGAGGTCGGTGATGCCCTGGACACCGGACAGGAGCACCTGGTCGGCCGAGCGGAAGGCGTCAAGCATCGAGACGGCGCGGTCGCTGATCGACAGCAGCCGGTCGTTCGGGATGACGATGAGCGTGTCGACCTCTTCGCGCAGCGCGGAGATGCCGAGCTCGGCCTGGTTCGCGCGACGACGGCCCTCGAAGGTGAACGGGCGGGTCACGACACCGATCGTCAAAGCACCGAGGCCGCGGGCGATCTTCGCGACGACGGGCGCACCACCCGTGCCCGTGCCACCACCCTCACCGGCGGTGACGAACACCATGTCGGCGCCCTTGAGGACCTCTTCGATCTCCTCAGCGTGATCCTCCGCCGCCTGACGACCGACCTCGGGGTCGGCGCCGGCACCGAGACCGCGCGTCAGCTCACGGCCCACGTCGAGCTTGACGTCGGCGTCACTCATGAGCAGGGCCTGGGCGTCGGTGTTGATCGCGATGAACTCCACACCCTTGAGGCCGACCTCGATCATCCGGTTGATGGCATTGACGCCACCGCCGCCGATACCGACGACCTTGATGACGGCCAGGTAGTTCTGGGGAGTTGCCACGAGAAGAGGCCTTTCGAAAGCGGGTGCGAGTATGCAGAGCCGATGCTACGCGACCGGATGCCCGGACGCGAACATCTCGACGTCAACTCGAACGTGACCCCGTCAGGCACGTGGCCCGCCGACCCGAGCACGAACGTACCCCCTCGGCGACCCGGGACCCCTGAGGCAACGGAAGACCCCCGGCATTCCGCAGAATCCCGGGGGGTCTTGGCCGCCGAAAAGATTAACCTTCGACTTCACCTTCACGCGTCTTGAGGCCAGTGAGGATGCGCGGGCCGAGGTGCGTGACATCGCCCGCGCCGACGGTCACGACGAGGTCGCCCGGGCGAGCCACGTCGAGCACGCGAGCGAGCGCGTCGTCGGCCGTGGGGGTGAACTCGCCGCGTCCGGACGTCATGCGATCGGTGATCAGCGCGCCGCTCACCCCGGCGACGGGCTGCTCGCGCGCGCCGTACACGTCGAGGACGAAGGCGTGGTCGGCGCCATCGAGCGCCGCGGCGAGACCGGTCGCTGCGTGCTGCGTACGCGAGTACAGGTGGGGCTGGAAGATGACGATGAGTTCGCCGTCGTCCTTGAGCCCGGCCGCCGTACGCACGAGGGCGTCGAGCTTGCCGGGGTTGTGGGCGTAGTCGTCGACGACGCGGACGCCGCCCGCCTCACCACGCGGCTCGAACCGACGCGAGGTGCCGCGGAAGGCCCCGAGCCCGCGCGCGACATCGGCCGGCGCGAGACCGAAACCGTGGACGAGGGCGGTGTAGACGCCCGCCGCGTTGAGCAGGTTGTGGGCACCCGGCACATGCAGCGCGACGTCGTGGACGGCGTCCCCGTCGCGAAGGCTCATGCGCCAGTCGAAGCCTTCCCCGCTCTCCGCGACGATACGCACGTCTGCGTCGGTGTCGCGCCCGTACGTCAAGACGCGCGCGCCCGCGGCGCGACGGCGCTGGGCCAGGGCCAGCGAGCCCTCGTCGTCAGCGCAGGCGACGAGCAGACCCTGCGGCGCGATCGTCGCCGCGAAGCTCTCGTAGGCATGAGCAAGGTTGGCCGACGTGCCGTAGAAGTCGAGGTGATCGTCCTTGATGTTCGTGACGATCGCGACCTGCGGGTGGTAGACGACGAACGAGCCGTCGCTCTCGTCTGCCTCGACGACGAAGATCTCGCCCTCGCCCGGTGCCGCGTTGACACCGAGCCCCGCGACGTTGGCGCCGATCGCGAACGACGGCTTCTCCCCCGTCGCGACGAGGGCGGCCGTCGCCATTCCGCTCGTCGTCGTCTTGCCGTTGGCGCCCGCGACGGCGAGCCCGCGACCCGCGCGCATGAGCATCGCGAGGCCCTGGCTGCGGTGCAGCACCGGCAGACCGCGCCGTCTGACCTCGACGAGTTCGGGGTTGGCCTCGTTGATGGCGCTGGAGATGACGACGACGGCGCCGTCCGGCACGTCGGCAACGTTCGCGGCGTCGTACCCGAGCTCGATGCGTGCTCCCTGGGCACGAAGGTCGTCGAGTACCGGCAGGTCGACGTTGTCGGAGCCGCTCAGGGTGACGCCCGCGGCGAGGAACAACCGCGCGACGCCCGACATGCCTGAGCCGCCGACCGCGATCATGTGCACGTGTGGCACGTCCGCGAGAGCGGGCAGCGGCGCGGCGAAGTCGAACCGCTCGTTCACACCGTTGCTCATGCCCGGCCCCCGGTCGCTGCAGCGTCTTCGACGAGGTCGACGAGGCGTGCGGCGCCATCCGCGTGCCCGCGGCTGCCGGCTGCCGCACGCATGCGGGCCAGCTCGTCGGCGTCCGTCACGAGCGGGATGACGACGCGCTCCACCCACGTCGCGTCGACGTCGCCGTTGTCGACGAGCAATGCTCCCCCGGCCTCGACGACGTCCTTCGCGTTGAGTCGCTGCTCGCCGTTGCCGATGGGCAGCGGCACGTAGATCGCGGGGATCGCGAGCGTGGACAGTTCGCTCACCATGCCGGCGCCGCTTCGCGTGACGACGAGGTCGGCCACCGCGTAGGCGAGGTCCATACGGTCGCAGTACTCCTCGACGACGTAGCGCGGCCCCGAGGCGGTGGCCGGGGCCTCGAACCCCTTGCCCCGCCCCGTGATGTGCAGGACCTGCACCCCGGCCTCACGCAGCGCTGGCGCGGCCGCGGCGAAGGCCTCGTTGAGACTCGCTGCACCGAGCGAGCCACCGGTGATGACGAGCGTCGGGCGTCCGGGTTCGAGACCGAAGTACGTCATCGCCTCCGCGCGCAGCATCGCGGGGCGAAGCTCTCGGATCTCGCGTCGCAGCGGCATCCCGACGACCTCGGCGCCCGCCAGCGGGGTGCCGGGGAACGTCGTCGCCGTGTGCGCGGCCCATCGCACGCCGAGCTTGTTCGCCAGCCCCGGCCGGGCGTTCTGCTCGTGGATGACGATGGGGATCCCAGCCTTGCGCGCCGCGAGGTAGATGGGCGTCGAGACATACCCGCCGAAGCCGACGACGACCTGCGGGCGGCGTTCGGCAACGAGCGCCTCCGCCTGGCGCAGCGCCCCCCGGAACGCGGCGGGAAACCTCAGCGCGGCGACGTTCGGCCGACGCGGGAAGGCGACCTTCGGCACGTAAGACAGCGTGAAACCGCGCTCGGGCACCAGTCGCTCCTCGATGCCGTCAGGGGAACCGACGACCGTGATGACGGCTTCGGTGTGGCGGTCGGTGATCTCCTGCACCGTCGCGAGCAACGGCAGGACGTGACCGGCCGTTCCTCCTCCGGCGAGCAGAACGCGTTCGAGCGTCATGTCAGTCAGCCTTTCCGTCGAGGGAGCACGGCGAGTGTGCGCGCCACGCGGCGCGGTTTGAGGGTGAGAGCTTCGGCGGCACCTGGTTCCTGCCTGGCGAAGGCCAACAGGATGCCGATGCCGAACAGTGTCATGACGAGCGCCGACCCGCCATAGGAGACCAGCGGGAGCGGCACACCGACGATCGGGAAGATGCCCAGGACCGAGCCGATGTTGACCACTGCCTGGAAACAGATCCACACCATGATGCCGGCACTCGCGACGCGGACGAACATGTCACGCGTCTGCGCGATGAGCCGGTAGCACGCGTAGGCGAGCACGACGTACAACGCGAGCACCGTGAGGGCACCCGGCAGACCGAGCTCTTCGCCGATGATGGCAAAGATGAAGTCGTTGTGAGCCTCCGGCAACCACTGCCACTTCTCACGCGAGGCGCCCGGCCCGAGGCCCCACACTCCGCCCCCGGCGAGAGCGTACATGCCGTGCACCTTCTGGTAGCACCCGTCGAGATCGACGTTGTCGCACCCACCGAGCCAGGCCTGGATGCGCGAGGTCCGGTTACCGCTCGTCCAGATCGCGATGGGCAACGTGACGAGGGCGAGGGCCGCCAGCCAACCGAACAACGCCTTGCGCGCGCCGGCACACCACAACATGCCGAGGTAGATGACCGAGACGACCATCGTCGTCCCGAGATCCTTGCCGAGCATGATCAGCCCGATGAGCAGGACGACATAGGGCACGGTGGGCAGGATCGAGCGACGGGGGTCGTGCAGGTGGGCCTGTCGGTTGGACAGGACGAGCGCCACCATGAGGATCAGCGCCACCTTGCCGATCTCGGACGGCTGGATCTGCAGCCCGCCCACTCGGATCCAGTTGCGGTTGCCGAGTACCTCCACACCGATCCCGGGCACCATGACGAGCACCTGCAGGAAGAGTGCGGCGAGCATGAGAGGAAAGGCCATCACCTTGAACACCCGGATCGGCAGACGACTCGTCACGGTAGCCACGATGACACCGACCACGGCGAATACCGCCTGCTTCGTGAAGTCCGAATACGGCGACTGCGTATCCATGTACGACGTCACGCTCGAGGCGGACAACACCATGACGAGTCCGAGTCCGACGAGCATGCCCGCCGAGCCGAGGATCAGGTAATACGTGGCCAGCGGCGACTCGAGCCACTTCAGGCGTCCTCTGAGCTGACGCGAGGCCCCCTGCACCGCAGGCGAATCCCGCCATGACAGGCGCGTCGCCGTCATGCCCCGGATCCGCTGAGTGCCGCGACCGCGTCGGCGAACGCGTCACCCCGCGCGCCGTAGGAGGCGTACATGTCGAGACTCGCCGCTGCCGGTGCGAGCAGCACGGTGTCGCCGCGCTGGGCGGCTGCATTCGCCGCCGCGACGGCCTCACGCATCGCCTCGTCGGCATCGCTCGTCTCGATGACGGTGACGGGCACCTGCGGCGCGTGGGCCGCGAGAGCGTCGGCGATGATGCCCCGGTCACGACCGAGCAGCACCGCGGCGCGCAGCCGCGAGGCGTTCGCGCGCACGAGATCATCGACCTCGGCGCCCTTGAGCAATCCGCCGGCGATCCAGACGACGGGGTCGAACGCCTGCAGCGACGCCTGGGCCGCGGGCGGGTTCGTCGCCTTCGAGTCGTCGACCCAGCGCACGCCGCCGACCTCGGCGACGCTCGCCATCCGGTGCGGCTGGGGCGTGTAGTCGACCAGGCCCTGACGGACGGCGGCGAGCGTCACGCCGTAGCTGCGGGCGAGCGCGGCCGCGGCGAGCGCGTCGGCGACGTAGTGCGGTGCGGAAGCGTTCGGGCCGAGGTCACTCAGGATGGCGAGTTCGGCTGCGCTGGTGCGTCGTTCGGCGATGAAGGCACGGTCGGCGAGGACGTCGTCGACGATGCCGACCATCGACGGCCCCGGCGTGCCGAGCGTGAACCCGATCGCGCGACAGCCGTCGACGACCTCGGCGTCCTCGACCATCGCCTCGGTCGCGGGATCGTCGACGTTGTAGACGCACGCGACCTGGGTGCGCTCGTACACCCGCCCCTTCTGACGCTTGTACTCCTCGTAGGAGCCATGCCAGTCGATGTGGTCGGGGGCGACGTTGAGGCAGCAGGACGCGTACGGCGACACCGTGCGCGACCAGTGCAGCTGGAACGACGACAGCTCGACCGCGATGACGTCGTACGGCTGCGGGTGCAGTACTGCCTCGAGCAGCGGCATGCCGACATTGCCGGCGGCCACCGCGCGCAGCCCCTGCGCCTTGAGCATCGACTCGAGCATCGTGACGGCCGTCGTCTTGCCGTTGGTCCCGGTGATCGTCAGCCACGGCGCACCGCCCTCGCGCGGGCGCATGCGCCACGCGAGCTCGACCTCACCCCAGACGGGAATGCCGCGCGACATGGCGTCCTGCATGATCGGCGCGCTCGGCGCCACGCCCGGCGAGGTGACGATGAGATGCGTACCCTCCGGCGCCGCGTCCATGTGCTCGGCGCCGAACGCGACGTCGGCGCCGAGGACGTCGAGGATCTGCGCGCGCTCGGCCATGACGTCGCTGTGGTCGCGCGAGACGACGCGCACGCGGGCGCCGCGCTCGAGGAGCGCGTCGGCGGCCGCGAACCCGGACACGCCGAGCCCGATGACGAGCACCGACAACCCGGACCAGTCGGCGTCGCGGTGCGTGAGGTCACGCTCCCCCGCGAACGGTTCGTACGAAGGGTCGAGGGCCCACAGGTCGTGCTGGCTCACTGGCTGACGTTCCATTCCGCGTAGAAGATGCCCAGACCGAACGCGACGCACAGCCCCGCGATGATCCAGAACCTGATGACGACGGTGATCTCGTTCCAACCCACCATCTCGAAGTGGTGGTGCAGCGGCGCCATCCGGAAGATGCGCTTGCGTCGGGCCTTGAACGAGCCGACCTGGAGGATGACCGAGAGCGTCTCGATGACGAACAGCCCGGCGAGGATGACGACGAGGAACTCGGTGCGCGTCGTGATGGCGAGGCCCGCGAGCGCGCCGCCGAGGGCGAGCGAACCGGTGTCACCCATGAAGATCTTGGCCGGCGTCGCGTTCCACCACAGGAAGCCGAAGCAGGCACCCATGAGCGCCGCGGCGACGACGGCGAGGTCGTGAGGGTCGCGTACGTCATAGCACTTGGCGGCGTGCGTCATCATCTCCGAGTACTGGCAGTTCTGGTTGAACTGCCAGATCGAGATGAGCACGTACGCGCCGAACACCATGACGCACGCGCCGGTGGCGAGCCCGTCGAGACCGTCGGTGAGGTTGACGCCGTTCGAGGTACCCGCGATGAGCAGGTTCGCCCAGATGACGAACAGCAGCAGGCTGACGACGGTGCCGCCGACCGCGAGCGACAGGCTCGAGTCGCGCACGAACGAGATGGCGTAGCTCGCGGGTGTGAGGCCGTTGGAGTTCTCGAACTGCAGTGCGAGCACTGCGAAGATGACGGCGACGAGCGTCTGCCCCCCGAGCTTCTGCAGTGACGTCAGCCCGAGCGATCGCTGCTTCGTGATCTTGATGGCGTCGTCGGCGAACCCGACGAGCCCCAGCCCCGCCATGAGGAACATGACGAGTAGGCCGCTCGCGCTCATCGGCGTCATCGTGAACAGGTGGGCGCAGCCGTACGCGAGCAGGCTCGCCGCGATGATGACGGCGCCACCCATCGTCGGCGTGCCGCGCTTGGTGTGGTGCGTCGTGGGGCCGTCGTCGCGGATGAACTGCCCGTATCCCTTGCGCACCAGGAACTTGATGAACATGGGGGTGCCGAACAGAGCGGCGATCAGCGACACGATGGCCGCGATGAGCACGCCCTTCATGAGGTCACCTCCGTGACAGGAAATGCGGGTGTACCGGATTCTTCGACCAACCTATCCCCCAGCATGCGAAGACCCGAGTCACGACTCGACTTGAACAGCACGACATCCCCCGGTGCGATCTGCTCGACGAGCACGTCGTGTGCCGCGTCGATGTCGTCGACGGTGGTGACGGCGTCCGCCGTCATGCCCGCCGTGCGCGCCCCCTGCGCGATGGCCTGCGCGCCCGCGCCGACGACGACGAGGCGGTCGATGCCCAGTTCGGCGGCGAGCTGCCCGACGGCGGTGTGCTCGTCATGCGAGGCCTCGCCCAGTTCGCGCATCTCACCGAGCGCGGCGATGCTGCGGCGTGAGGTACCCATGTGGGCGAGGGCTCGCAGCGCGGCACGCATCGAGTCGGGGTTGGCGTTGTACGCGTCGTTGACGAGCGTCACGCCGCCGCCGACCTCGCTGACCTCCATGCGCCAGCGCGACGCGGCCCCGGCTCCGGCGACGGCCTCGACGACGTCGCCGAGCGCGAGTCCGAGGCTGGTCGCGGCGGCGATGACGCTGAGCGAGTTGCCGACCTGGTGCTCGCCGACGAGGGCGAGACGCACGTCTGCCTCCCCGAGGGGGCAGGTGAGGTGATAGCTCGGGCGACCGGCCTCGTCGATGCTCACGTCGGTGGCACGGTAGTCGGCGTCCTCGCCGAGCCCCACGAGGATGACCTTCGCCTGCGTGCGGCTCGCCATCGCGCGCACCCGCGAGTCGTCGACGTTGAGGATCGCGACGCCGTCCTGCGGCAGCGCCTCCACGAGCTCACCCTTCGTCCGGGCGATTGCCTCGACGGAGCCGAACTCGCCCATGTGCGCCTGTCCGACGTTGAGTACGA
This sequence comes from Dermacoccus sp. CCH2-D9, assembly GCF_001556795.1. Lineage (NCBI taxonomy): Bacteria > Bacillati > Actinomycetota > Actinomycetes > Micrococcales > Dermacoccaceae > Dermacoccus > Dermacoccus sp. CCH2-D9. Next base: position 2,670 of record NZ_LSJT01000148.1, on the reverse strand, counting down.
TGCCGATGCTCGGCGGCGCGATCTTCGTCAGGTACGCGATGTGCCCCACCCCCGAGGCGCCCATCTCGGCGACGAGGTAGCGCGTCGCCTCGTCGATGCGGCAGACCGTCAGCGGGACCCCGACCTCGCTGTTGAGCGAGCCGTAGGGGGCGATCGTCGGCGCGAACCGCGCGAGCACCGCACCGAGCAGATCCTTCGTCGACGTCTTGCCCGACGAGCCGGTGATGCCCACGATCTGCAGGTTGGGTGCACGGTCGACGACGGCGCGCGCCACCTCGGCGAAGGCCAGTTCGACGTCGTCGACGACGACGCACGAAGCACCGTCGACCGCTCGCTCGCCGAGAACTCCGGCAGCGCCGACCGCCAGCGCGGCCGGGACGAAGTCGTGCCCGTCCGCGTGCTCACCGACGCGCGCGACGTAGAGCGAGCCGGCGGCGCACTCGCGCGAGTCGGTGACGACGGGACCGGTGATGCGAGCGTCGGGGCCGACGAGGCGTCCCCCGGTGACGGTCGCGATCTCCTCGAGTGATAGTTCGATCACTGGGACGACGACTCCTTCGAACGGTATTCGATCGGATAGGGCAACTTGTCGCTCTTGTTCGGGGGAATCTTACGGTTCTGCAGGGCGTACCCCATGACCTTGGAGAACACGGGCGCGGCGAGGTCGCCACCGAAGGTGCCCGCCTGCGGCTTCTGCAGCGTCACCGACACGATGAGCTGCGGATCCTTGGCGGGCGCCATGCCGATGAAACCCGCCGTCACGCCGTCGTACGTCTTCTTCTGCGCGTCGTAGCGCTGGGCCGTCGAGGTCTTGCCGGCGACGTCGTACCCGTCTACGGCCGCGAGCGGCGCCGAGCCCTCCTTCGACACGACGCCCTGCATCATGCCGATGAGCTCGCGCGAGGTCTTCTCACTGAACACGCGCGTCGGCGTGCGATCGTCCTGCGGCGCCTTCATCGTCCCGTCGGCGTCCTGCACCTTCGACACGAGGCTGAGCGGCGAGCGCACCCCACCGTTGGCGATGGTCTGGAACAGCGCCGTCTGCTGCACCGCAGAACTCGCGAGGCCCTGACCGAACATCACGGTGTACCACGTGTCCCCCACCCAATTCTTGACGGGCGGGACGATGCCCGCGGACTCGCCGGGAAAGCCGATTCCGGTCGTCTTGCCGAGCCCGAACTTCATCATGTACGAGTACAACGTCTCCTTGGGCATCTTCTCGCCCGCGAGGATCGTGCCCATGTTCGACGATTGTGCGATGACACCGGCAAGGGTCAGGTACTCGACGCCGTGGGGGTGCGAATCCTGGAACGGGCGCCCGGCGCGCTCCAACTTGGCGGGCACCTCGACGTGCGTCGTGGGCGTCGCGAGGCCCTCCTCGAGGAGCGCGCCCGCCGTCACCATCTTCTGTGTCGAACCGGGTTCGAAGGTGTCGGTGAACGCACGGTTCTGCAAGGCGTCGGACGCGGCCGAACTCATGTCGTTGTTGTCGAAGCTCGGGTAGCTCGCGGTCGCGAGAAGGTGCCCCGCCTTGTCGGCGACGACGATCTCGCCCGACTGCGACTTCGTCTTCTTGACGGCCGCGACGAGTTCGTTCTGCGCGTACCACTGGATGTCGTTGTCGACGGTGAGCTGCACGGCCCGGCCGCTGACGGGCTGCTGGTCGAGGTTGTCCCCCGTCGCGATCGGCTCGCCGTTGCGGGCGCGCTCGATCTGGTGGATGCCGTCCTTGCCGCGCAGCTGCGCTTCGAGCATCTGCTCCACCCCGCCGCCGGGCACACCGGCCGAGTTCACCCAGCCGACGAGCGGGGCGACGGAGGTGTGCTGCGGGTATTCACGCTTCTGACGCAGTTCCGAGGAGATGCCGGGCAGCTCCAGCGCCTTGAGCTGGCTCCACTGCGCCGGCGTGATGTCCTTCGCGAGGTACACGAAGCGGCTCTTTCGCTTGCTCGCCTCGTCGAGCTTGCTCGCGTAGTCGCTCGCGTCGCCGCCGAGCACCTGGGCGAGTTGTGCGCTCACGCCGTCAATGCCCTTGGGCGACTTCTTCGAGTTCTTGCGGTACTGCGAGGCCGCAACAGGGTCTCCCGCGATGTCGCGGCGTTCGACGCTGCGGGCGAGGACCGCACCGTTCTCATCGGTGATGGTGCCGCGCGCGGCCGGCACGTTGGTGCGCGTGAGGCGCTGCGTCAGCGCCTGCTGGGACAGCTCGTCCGCGTTCCACCACTGCACGCTGAACAGTTCGTAGGCGAAGATCGCGAACACGAGCGTGAATGCCATGAGCATGAGTCGCGAACGTCGGCGCGGGTGCCCGACGGCCGCGAGACGTGCCCGGGCGGGTTCGTTCCAGCGCACCGGGCGGCCCTGGCCGTCGCTGTTCTGACGAACGCGTCGCGCACCACCACCCGCAGCCGGCCGTTCGCGAGGCCGTTCCTGACCCTGGGGTCGTCCCGTTCGCCGGTTCTGCGCCGGAACCCGACCGCGAGATCCAGGACGTTGGGAGTCGTCGGGACGCGGGCGGCGAGGCTGGCCGGGCTGAGAGCGCCGGGGTCGATCCACGTCAGCTCTCCTCGTCCCGCTCGTCCACGTCGTGCTCGCTCTACGTCTTACTTGCTCGTCTTCTTCGCCGCCTCGGCCTTCTTCGCCGCCTCGGCCTTCTTCGCCGCCTCGGCC